>JAMCYY010000066.1 GCA_023473205.1 Patescibacteria group bacterium | reverse complement strand
TTATAACTTTTCGGGAAAAAGGTTATTTAGATCAAGAAGCAATTGGCCAGCTTTTTTTAGATAAAATGCAAGCATATTTAGGAGATGCCGTTGAAGTTGGCAGCGAATATCAAAACTGGTGGGTCTACTGGAGCCATTTTCGAAATTTCTTTTATGTTTATTCTTATTCGAGCGGGTTTTTAATTGCAGAAGCTTTGCGAAATTCACTCCAAAGTGACCCTCATTTTATTGATAAGATTAAGGACTTTTTGAGTGCCGGCCTTTCTTTGTCACCTAAAAACATTTTTATTTCCTTGGGTATTGATATTACTGGTAAAAAATTTTGGGAGAAAGGGATTGCTGAATTTGAGAGAAAACTAATTATGGCAGAAGAATTGGCGGTTAGCTTGGGGTATAATTAAATCAAACTAAGGCTGAGAGGGAGTAAATGTTTGAGGAAAAACCGTAAATTAACAACTGGAAAGAAGTAAGAGATTTAGAAAAAGTTATAAATTATCTTGTCGGAAAGGTGGTGGATGATCCGACAAGATACATTTTAGGGAAAAGGTTTGAGGAAAAACCGTAGGTTTTTCCCAAGAAGGAAGGAGGTGAAATTATGCCGGATTTTAAAGTTGGAAAAATTACTCATTATTTTGACAAAATTGGCGTGGCAGTTTTGGAATTAACCAGCAGTCTTTCTGTAGGTGATACCATCAGGATTGACCGTGGCAGTGATGAGGTTAGAATGACCGTTTCTTCAATGCAAATTGAACATGAACAGATTCAAGATGCTCAAAGCGGCCAGACCGTGGGTTTAAAAGTAGACCAACCGGTTTCAGAAGGAAACGAGGTTTACAAAGTCGCATAATGGATTTTAAACTAGCGCCGGATTTAAATAGGGAAATTTCCCGTTTAGTGGTGGGTTTAGGTTTTTCTCACGTCCGTTCGGAAAACATTGTTTGTTTTCGGAGCTACGGATCAAAATCAAGAGCAATTGCCAGGATTTGGTCACTGCCTAAAATTTGGCAAATAGCTTTGGAAAAGGAAGCCCATTACTGTATTGAAGTGGTGACTGAACGCTTTGAGCGGTTATCCGTGGAAGAAAAGGAAAAAGTTTTAATCCATGAACTTTTACATATTCCCAAAAACTTTTCCGGAGCGTTACTGCCACACCGACAAAGAAAAAAGAGAATTGATATGCGCACAGTAAACAAATGGCACGATTTGTTAAAAAGATAAACAAATTTACAATTTTCAATTCTTAATTTTCAATGAATTTTCAATTTACAATTTTCATTGAATGTAAATTGTGTAAATGTAAATTGTTCTTCGACAAACTCAGAACAATACTGAGCAAAGCCATGTACCATACGGTACGTGGCAAAGTTGAAGTATTGAATGAAAATTATAAATTGAAAATTGAAAATTTTTTAATCTAAGAAGCTGATAAAAAGGATGAATAACATTTTAATTTATTCCGGTGATGATCTCGTTTCTTCCCGTCGCGCTTTTATGGAGCAGCTTGAGGCATGGCAAAAACAAGGCTTGGAAGTAATTAAGCTTTCAGGTAAAGAAATTTCTGAAGAATCATTAGAACTTCTTTCCGGCCCGACTTCCCTTTTTGGTAATCAAAGGGCAATTGCAATTGAAAGTTTACTTTCCGGAGCTAAATCCAAAGAAAAAGAAAATTCCATTAAGTTGCTTGCCACGCGAAGCCTTGGCGAAGCTGTGGTTATTTGGGAAAATAAGGAATTTTCTAAAGCTGACCAGTTAAAGTATCCCAAGAATTTTGTTTTTAGGAATTTTAAACTACCGGCAGTAATGTTTACTTTTTTGGAAGGCTTGGCTCCGGGAAAAACAAAAAATAATATTGGTTTGTTACATCAGGCTTTAACATTAGTGGAACCGGGCTACTTGTTTTTAATGCTTGTCAGGCAAATCCGGATGCTTATTTTAGCTAAAGACCCCAAAGATGTTTTAAAAATTGCCCCCTGGCAAAAAGGGAAACTGCTCTCTCAGGCGAAATTATTTAAAATTGAAAACTTGATTTCTCTATATCAAGAACTTTCAGAAATTGACTATCAAGAAAAAACTTCCGGGAGTCCTTTTCCTTTAGGAAACCTGCTTGAACTTTTTGTCACAAAAATTTAAAATTAATTTAAATGTCAATTTCATCTTCAATGTTTCGCAGTTATGATATCCGCGGTGTTTGGGGTGAGGATTTGAATTCGGAAACGGCAACGATAATTAGTAAAGGTATTGGTACTTTCTTTCGGAACCATGATTTAAGAAGAGTTTTTGTCGGACATGATGATCGCCTTAGTTCTCCGGAAATTTTTAAGGCTTTAACCGCTAATTTACTCTCTTGCGGTTTAGATGTCGTTGACCTCGGTATGATTCTTAATCCAATGATGTATTTTTCGTGGTATGAACTTGATGCTAATGCTTGTGTGATTGTTACGGCTTCGCATAATCCGGCCCAATATAATGGCTTTAAAATTTCTCTTAATAAAACATCACTTTCTGGAGAAGATTACCAAGCAATTTTGCAGATTTGCCAAGCAGGTAATTTTATCGCTGGTCAAGGATTAAAAGAAGAAGTAAATATTTATCCGGCTTACAAGAAAAAAATTAAAGAAGATATTAAGTTGGCAAAGAAAATGAAAGTAGTTGTTGACTGTGGTAATGGTACGGCTGGAATTTATGCTCCAGAAATTTTAAGAGAAATTGGCTGCGAAGTCGTTGAACTCTTTTCCGAGCCTGACGGCAGTTTTCCCAATCATGATCCTTATCCGCAAAAAACAGAAAATTATGATCTTTTAAGAGAAACTATTCTTAAAGAAAAAGCTGATTTGGGTTTAGCTTATGATGGAGATGGTGATCGCTTGGGAGTTTATGATGAAAAAGCCAATTTTATTGAAAATGACCGGCTGGCAATGATTTTTGCCAAAGACATTTGTTTCCAAAATCCTGGCAGTAAAATCGTGATGAATGTTTCGACTTCGCTTTCGGTTAAGGAATATATTGAAACTTGTGGTGGAGAACTAATTCTTTGGAAAACAGGTTACCCCAATATTGTCAGAAAAATGAAAGAAACTAGGGCAATTTTTGGCGGTGAAATTGCTGGCCACTTTTTTTTCCGTGATCGTTACTTTGGTTATGACGATGCTTTATATGCTACTTTTCGGGTTTTGGAAATTGTTTCTAAAAGCAGTTATCGTCTCTCGCAAATTATTGCTGAGTTACCGAAATATTTTGAAACCCGGGAAGTAAGGGTTGCAGTTCCGGAAGCTTTTGACAAATTTACTTTAACGAAGAAGATTGCCCAGGAAATTAAGGCTGATTATCCAGAAGCAGAGATTTTGGATTTTGATGGCCTAAGGTTTTCTTTTCCGGATGGATGGGGGCTGGTTAGACCTTCAAATACCGAATCAGTCATTGGCCTGAGGGCTGAAGCTAGAACTAAGCCTCGTCTGGAGGAAATTAAAGCCATTATAGATCAAAAATTAAAAGCTAATAATGTTAACTTTTTTTGGGAGTAAAGTTATTTTTAAACTGCCATTGCTTCTCCGACGTTTTTGGTTATATCATAGATATTAATGTTAACTTTAATGGGTGCATTTTTCAAAAAAATAAAAAAACCTTGGGGATATGAAATTTTACTAAGTCCACCGCAGTCGCCAGTGGTGGCGAAGATTTTACATATAAATGCCGGTTGCCGGTTTTCGCTTCAGTATCATGAAATAAAAGAAGAGGTTTTAACTTTAGTCAGGGGAGAAGCAAAAATTTTTTTTGGTAAGATTGGCAATTTGCAGGAAGAAACAATGGTGAAAGACCAAGGCTATTTTATTCCTAAAAGCCAAGTTCACCGTTGTAAGGCAATAACAGATTGTGATATCTTTGAAGCATCTACGATAGAAACAGGAATAACTGTTCGGCTTGAAGATGACTATAAGAGAGGGAATGAGAACAAATAATAAGCAAATATTACAAATGACAAATAAGCAAATCAATACTACAAATTTCAAATGATCAAATATTACAAATAATTATTTGGCATTTGACATTTGTAGTATTTGAAATTGATTTGACATTTGCTTATTTGTTTATTTGCTTATTAACATGTCTGCCCAAAAATTTATTTATTGGTTTTCAGAAATTGGTAAGGAAGATATCCCTTTAGTGGGAGGGAAAGGTGCGAATTTAGGGGAAATGTACAACCTTGGAATTTCTGTTCCACCCGGGTTTGTTCTTTCTTCTTATGCTTATTATTTCTTCTTGGAGAAAAGCGGTCTCAAAAACAAAATTAAAGAAATTTTGACTGAGACCGACAAAAACCGGCCAGAATCTTATACTGCTGCTTCAGAAAAAATCAAAAAATTAATGCTTAAGGCAGAAATACCCAAAGAGATTGCCCAAGAAGTGATTAGGGCTTATTTTAAGTTAGGCGGAGTTTTTCATAATCCATTTGTAGCGGTCAGGTCTTCTGCCACGGCCGAGGATTTGCCAGATGCCTCTTTTGCCGGCCAGCAGAGAACCTTTTTAAATGTAAAAGGAGAAACTAATGTCTTGGAAGCGGTTCAGGAGTGTTGGGCTTCACTTTTTGAGCCGCGGGCGATTTTTTATCGTGAAGAAAAAGGTTTTAACCACTTTAAAGTCGGACTGGCTATTCCTGTGCAAAAAATGGTGGAATCTGTTGTCTCCGGGGTAATGTTCACTTGCGACCCGGTAACCAGTGAAAAAAACAAAATCGTAGTTGAGGCAATTTATGGTTTAGGGGAAATGATTGTTCAAGGTGAAGCTACGCCTGACCATTTTGTGGTTGACAAAAATGATTGGGAAATTTTACAGAAAGTGATTTCCCGTCAGGAAATAGAGCTTTTGGGCAAAAAAGGGACACCCAAAAAATTTTTAGTTCCTTCAAAATTAAGAGAAAAACAAAAAATAACTGATAAAGAAGTTATAAAATTAGCCAAAATTGGAGAAAAACTTCACCATCATTATTTTCTTGCCCAAGATGTTGAATTTGCCCTTGATAAAAAAAGGAATATTTATATTGTCCAAACAAGACCAGTAACGACATTGAAAGAAGTATCAGAGGTATCATCCTTCGGCTCAGCTCAGGACAAGGAAATATCAAAAGAAAATAAGGAAGCGGAGAGAGAAATAGAAGAGAAAAAAGTAATTTTAAAAGGCGCGGGCGCTAGTCCGGGTATTGGTTGGGGTAATGTGGTGATTATTAATTCAAAAAAGGAAATAGGCAAAGTTAAACAAGGGGATGTTTTAGTGACTTCAATGACTACGCCTGATTTTGTCCCAGCGATGAAAAAAGTTTCTGCCATTGTTACTGATAAGGGTGGTTTAACTTCACATGCGGCTATTGTTTCCCGGGAATTAGGCGTTCCTTGTGTTGTGGGGACAGAAAAAGCAACTCAAGTTTTAAAAAATAATGAAACAATCACGGTTGACGGAGGTAAGGGAGAAATTTATAAAGGAGGTTTAAAAATTAAAACCAAAATTCTTGAACCTTCAAATTCAAGTATTGCCGAAATTAAACAAGGGCTTTTAAAGACCGCGACCAAGGTTTATGTTAATTTAGCGGATTATTCTTTGGCCAAAGAAGTTGCTCAAAAGAATGTTGATGGGGTGGGACTTTTGCGTGCGGAGTTTATGATGGCGGAAATTGGGGTTCATCCGAAAAAACTTTTAGCCGAAAAGAAAGAAAAAGAATTTGTGGAGAAATTAGCGGAAAGAATAGCAATTTTTTGTCAGGCCTTTAATCCGCGGCCAGTGGTTTACCGTGCTTCAGACTTTAAAACCAACGAATATCGGAATTTAAAAGGCGGAGATTTATATGAACCAAAAGAAGCTAACCCCATGCTTGGGTTTAGGGGGGCTTTTCGCTATATTGTTGATGAGAAAGTTTTTAATTTGGAATTGGAGGCCATTAAAAAAGTCAGGAATAAAATGGGCCTTAAAAACCTTTGGCTGATGATTCCTTTTGTCCGTACGCCCCAGGAACTTTTGCAGGTGAAAAAAATTGTCACTTCAAGTGGACTGGTTCGTTCACCCAGTTTTCATCTTTGGATGATGGTTGAGATTCCTTCAAATGTGATTTTACTGGAAGAATTTCTTAAGGTTGGTATTGATGGCGTTTCCATTGGTTCAAATGATTTAACCATGTTAATTATGGGAACAGACCGTGACAATAGTGAAGTTGCTTCAGTCTTTAATGAAAGAAATCCGGCTGTTTTATGGGCTTTAGAAAAGACAATTAAAACTTGTCTCAAGGAAAAAATTACTTGTTCCATTTGCGGCCAGGGACCAAGTGAATATCCGGATTTGGTAGAAAAACTGGTTGAATATGGTATTACCAGTATTTCAGTTAATCCTGATGCGGTTGAGCGGACCAGGGAACTGGTTTATCACGCTGAGGCCAAGGTGATCAGTAAAAAATAAGAGAGGTAATTGTTAGATTGTTAGATTGTTAAATTGTTGAGGACAAATTACGAAAGATTTTTGATTTGTTTTTCGAGAGAGGCAAGAATATCTACCCAAACTTGACGATCAATTTCTGCTGATTGGTATCTAGTAGTGGCATGTCCCGGCCAGCTTTCTTCATTATCTTTTTCTTCTAAGAAAATTTCTTCGTAATACTTAATTTTCTTTAAGACCTTTTCTTTTTCTTTTAGTAGGCGAGCTAATTTTTCAGATTTTTTGTAGTTCATTCTACTATACTAACCCATTGTAATTTTTTCTGCCATATTATCTAATTAAATTAATGACCTCTTGTTTTAAGAAAACAGAATCAGGAGTGATACCTTTGGTGCCCTTGGTTGTTGTTGGTGTGGTTTTGGTTATTTTGCCTGTGGTAGCTACCCTAACCATGAAGAATCAGAATGTGGGAAAGAAAGCGAGTGGAGGTTGTGGGGCTTTTGGGGATAGTTGTGGGGAAAGTTATACTGAGGCTTGTATTGTCCCTGGAGGATTTGGGGGCAGCAGGACTTGCCACCGGGTTGGCTATTGTAATGCTGGTGAAGACTGTGTCTTTGAAAGCTCGTATTGTGATGAGTGTGTTTCCCAGTGGATACCAACTGAACCACCATATGTTCCACCAGAGCCAACCTCTCCACCACCTCCACCACCACCACAACAACAACAAGAGTGTAAATGTGATGGAAGTGTCAGTCCGGGGAGTCATAAATGTGATGGAGAGAATGTCTTTGTTTGCCAGAACAACTCTGGTAATTGTTTTTGGAGAATGGAAAAAGAATGTTCCTCCTCAGAAACCTGCCAAAGCGGCAGTTGTATCCCAAGACCAACAGAACCACCTCCACCAACCCTTCCACCGCTGCCAACCAGTACCCCCACTCCTGTTTGTGATTACTATGCGCCTTCAACTTGCTTAACTCACTGTTGGACTGATTGCCAAAGAAATGGTTTATGTTTTTCCTGTCCACCAAGACCAACGAGTACCCCAAAACCAACCGCCACTCCCACTCCTTCCTGCAGTTTCTATACTCCCATTACTTGTGGCGCACACTGTTGGGGAGAATGTGTTCCACAAGGGTCGTGTTTTACTTGTCCAGTTGAGCCAACCCTTAATCCGACTCTGACGCAAAAATATCTTGAGACCTATCTGACGCCTACCATTGCCCCCAGTGTCACTCCAGGTCCTACTAATGCTTTAACAGATACTGAAAGTGACAGTGAATGTAGTACTGAAGGCAAGGAAAGATGTAGCTTAAATGCTCAGTCCATTCAAAGCTGTCTAGGTGGTCAGTGGACCAATACCAGTGATTGTTCTCATGGTTGTTCTGAGAGTGGGGGTTATCCTAAATGCTACTCCATTCCTTGTTATGATCTTTCCGGCAATTCATATTCTGAGGGTGAAATCATTTGTCTAAATGGTACGGTGAATGAATACTTTTGTAAATCTGGCCATTGGGAAGAAAGGTTGTGTCAAGGAGGAACTTACTGTGATTCATACTTTAAAGGTTGTGTCCTTCCTTATGATCAAAGAGTGAAACTCTCACCAACCCCAACTCCAGCTACAGCTCAACAAAGAACTCCGGGGATGGGAGATGTCAAATTTTGTGAATCCTGTCCTTTTGGCTGTGACCTTGAGAAAGGAATTTGTAAAGAACCGGATCCTGCCCTTGTTTGTCAAACTGAAGGTGAAAAATCTTGTTCTAATGATGGCAACTTTGTCCAAAACTGTCAAAAGAATGCGGCCTTAGGAAAAAATCTTTGGGAGAAGAGTTTTTGCGGGAATGGTTGTGATGGCATTAGCTTTACCTGTAGACTGGCTTGTCAGCCAGGAGAAACAAGATGTGCCTCAACCACATATCAAACTCAAGCCATGATCTATTTTCCTGGAACCAGGCTGCAGTGTAAAGCTGATGGTTCAGCCTTTGAACAAGTAGAATCTTGCCCTTTGGGTTGTGATGCTAATTCAGGCAGATCATGCAATACTTACAGTGAGGCTATGGCCGCGGCAGAACCATATATTGCCCAACAAGAAGAGACAGAAATTGCCAATGCTTTAAATCCAGTTACAAAACAAGTGGCTTTACAAAGGATTAGTAATAATGCTTTTTCTGATTTAGGTAATAGTCTGGGAATTGTTGGCGCCGGCGCACTTTATACTGGCTTGGCCACTTTGGGCAATAATTCTCCCCAAATTCAGGTTCCCACTGGTCTTTCCTCAACTGATTATATGCAGGAACTTGTTGGCAATGAAGTTAATGCTAACGTTGCGGCTACGCAATACGTAAGCGGAATTTCTAGCGGCACTAAAAATATTGATCCTAATTTAATTCACCAAGTATCTTTAACATCTTATGCTCAATATTCTTCGGATATTTACGAGCAATGGGATGTAAAAAGCAACGCAAACCTAAGATCTCAGAAATATGATCCAAATGTTGATAAAAATTTCGATCTTGCGAAAAGGGCAGCTTTTGATGCTGTTTTGGAGATGTATCCTGAAGAAAAAGTTACCTTTGAACAGATTAAAAGCTCTTTAGAAACTGCCTCAATTCAGGAGGTTATCATGACGCAAAAAATCCTTCGCGAAAAATATAATTTTCCACAAACTAGCTTGGTCTACAATTATTCTGAAGGCCCAGGATATGATCCTAATAGAACAATGGCTGAGTACATTAATATAGCAAATTCACTAGGAGTAACGATGAAAACTAATAGCGAAACTGGCGGGTTAGGAAGTGCTGGAGCCTTTTATGACATAAGAAATAAACTAGTAAGCTATCCTGATTCACAAGGAGGAGGTTTTAGTTATCCTGCAAGCCACTATACTTCTCATGAAGTTTGCCATGCCTGTCAATTCGCTTTGTATCCTCGGATGCCTCTTGCTCAAAAATTATTTGAACACTAAACTCTTTACTTGTTGTTATTGCTTACCACCAAATCTAATAATATCTCCATCTGGTTTTAAGCCATAATATAGAGAGTATTCCATACTCTGAATAATATTTTCCGGATAAAAAGTAGGTTGCTTTTCCCCTGGATAAATTGTATGTTTTTGATCAATTAAATAAGCTTCAAATTCTTTTTGAGCAAGAGGCATCCGAGGATACAAAGCGAATTGACAGGCATGGCAAACTTCATGAGAAGTATAGTGGCTTGCAGGATAACTAAAACCTCCTCCTTGTGAATCAGGATAGCTTACTAGTTT
>JAMCYY010000111.1:343-9696 GCA_023473205.1 Patescibacteria group bacterium | reverse complement strand
TACTGCTAAATTAGAAATCATTGACAATTTTAATGGGCAGGAAGATTTGCAAAATAAAATTATTCGTGCAGTTGGCGACCCGAATGAGAGATTTAAAGAAGATGCCTTAAGAATGATTAGAGCCATCCGCTTTGCCGCCCAGTTAGGCTTTATTATTGAGACCGATACCTTCATAGCAATTAAAAAAAATTCTCAACTTCTGACCTTTATTTCTGGAGAAAGAATTCGGGATGAACTTTTTAAAATTCTTGCCAGTGATTACCCTGATGAAGGAATAACTTTGCTTTTGAATAGCGGTCTTTTGCCATATATCCTGCCGGAATTAATTAAAGGCTATGGCGTTAGCCAGGCAAAACACCATATTTATGATGTTTGGACTCATTCTCTTGCTTCTTTAAAATTTTGCCCAAGCAAAGATCCTTTGGTCAGACTGGCCACTTTAGTTCATGATGTCGGTAAACCGGTCACCGCTAGAGGTGAAGGCCAACAAAGAACTTTTTATAATCACGAAGTAGTTGGCGGAAGAATTACCGAAAAAATTGCTGACCGGCTTAAGCTTTCGCGCAAAGATAAAGACCGTTTGTTTAGATTGGTCCGTTGGCATTTGTTCACTGTTGATGAAAGACAAACCGACTCAGCCATTAGACGTTTTATTCGCAATGTCGGCAAAGAAAATTTAGAAGATATTTTGGCCCTAAGGACGGGTGACCGCTTAGGCGGTGGGGCAAGAGAAACTTCCTGGCGTTTGGAAAAATTTAAAGAAAGATTAGCAGAAGTCCAAATCCAACCTTTCAGTGTGGCCGATTTAAAAATTAATGGCTTTGATGTAATGAAAATTTTTGACATTACTCCCGGCCCTGAAATTGGTCAAATTTTAAACAAGATTTTTGAAGAAGTAGAAGAAAAGAAAATTGAAAATGAAAGAGAAGTACTTTTGAAAAAACTAGAGGAAATAAAGACTAAGTAGAAACGTCCGGCTAAGCCGGACGTTTCTACAAAAAAACAATTACTGTTTTATTTTGTCAACATCCTCCACCATTAGCCAACTGGACATCATACCAAAGCCTTTCTTATTAATCTGAAAAGGTTCAATTTTTTCAACATTCTTTAGAAAAATCAAAAGGCAATATTTCTTTTCTTTAAACATTTCCAGATATTTTTCAAAATCTTTTTTTTCGATTCCATCTTTTTCACCATAATCCAGTAAAATTTGTCTGACTTTTTCCGGACTTAAATTTTCAAACTGTAAAACTTTTTCCACCTCAGCTTTTAAAGTTACTGGTTCGCCTGAATTTTTAAAATAGATTATGTCTCCACAAAAAATATTATTACAGGGCTGATATTTGTTTTTATACCAACGTGATTCAATAATTTTCTGTCCTTTCAAAATCTTTTCTGTCAGTCCCCAGGATTTATTCATAATGGCAATATGATATCTCATTTGAAATAGGTAAAGTTATTTATAAAAAAGTTCGTAATATTCAAAATAATATTTTTTTAATAAATATTTAAAAGATAAAAAGAAACAATTTCGTAAATTACCTATTGGGAGACACGGAAATTTTTAACTTATTAGCAACTTTTAGATTATGCCAGACAACGAGTAAAGGGGCGGCGGTAAAGGTAGAGGAATAAGTCCCTGAAATTGTACCAATAAGCAAAGCAAAAACAAACCACTTTGTGGTTGTCCCGCCTAAAAGATATAAGGCCAGTAGCATAAAAATAATGGTCATGGAATTATTAATTGAACGGGATAAAGTTTCCGTCACGGATTTGTTAACTAAATCCTCAAAAGGAACTTTTGGATTATTTTTCTGTGATTCACGAATTCGGTCATAAACAACGACAGTATCATGGACAGAAAAAGAAAGAATGGTTAAAACTGCAGTCACGTAAAGAGTATCAACTTCCACACCGGCAAAGTGACCCAGTAAACTAAAAACTCCCAATAAAACCAGGGAATCATGGAACATGGCTAAAATTGCCGAAACACCAAACATCGGATCTTTAAATTGCCGCCAGACATAAAGCAGGATAAAGCCGGAAGCTAATAAAATTGCCATTAAAGTTTTTTGTAACAATTCTTTTCCTAAAACCGGCCCTACAGTATCAAACCGCAACTCTTTAGGTTTTTCTTCCATTTTTTTCGCCATTGCCCCAATAATTGAATCTACTTCACTGCTCGAAATTGGTTTTGATTTAATGATTATCCTGTTTTCACCTGATTTTTGCAAAGAAGAATAATCCAAATTATTTTCTTTAAAAGTTTGGCCAATTAAATTTATTGCCTCACCAGTAAGCGGCTTTTGAAATTCCAGTTCTAAAAGCGCCCCTCCAGTAAAATCAATTGAAGGCTTAAGCCCCCACTTTAAAAGCGAAAAAACTCCAGGAATAATGACCAGAGCAGAGAGTAAAAAATATAATAATTTAAAACGCATGAAATTCATATTGTTAAGCTTAAAATGCAAAGTGCAAAACGCAAAACTAAAGTTAAAAACTAAAAACTTATTACTAAATTTAGTTTTAAGTTTTAAGCTATAGTTTTGACTTTTGAGTTTTGAGCTTTGAGTTAAAATTACCCCCGATAAAACAATCTTATTAAATTTCTAGTAACGACTATTCCTGTAAATAAGGATACCGCAATTCCAATCGCTAACGTTAAAGCAAAGCCGCGCACCATTCCCGAAGAATTTAAAAATGCCCAATCAAAAGGATTAAAAAGAATAAATGCAGTAATTAAAGTACAGACATTGGCATCCCTAATTGAATCCCAAGCACGGCCAAATCCCAATTCCATTGCCACAGATAAAGGCTTACCCAACCTTCTTTCTTCTTTCATTCTTTCAAAAATTAAAATATTAGCGTCCACAGCCATTCCGACTGAAAGCAAAAATCCGGCAATCCCCGGTAAAGTTAAAGTCACGGGAATTAATTTGTATAAAGCTAAAGTAATTAAACCATAATTAAGAAGCGCTAAATCAGCCAGAAGTCCAAGCTTGCCATAATAGGCCCACATAAAAGCCATCACAAAAACAAGGCCAATTATTCCCGCAAACACTGACTTTTGGATAGATTCTTCACCTAATGTTGCCCCAATATTCCGCTGTTCAATTAACTTAATTGGCAAAGGTAATGCCCCGGCGTTCAGTTGGACTGAAAGTTTCTTTGCCTCCTCTAGGGTAAAGCCTCCCCGAATAATCGCCTTACCGGTAGTAATTGCCTCTTCCACTTTTGGCAAAGAAATCGGTAAACCATCTAAATAAATCGCCACGATTTTACCGACATTTTTAGTAGTAATTTCCCCAAATTTTTTGGTCCCCTCGCCATTAAATTCCAAAGAAACCACCGGATTACCGGTATTGGGATCAAATTCAACCAAAGAACGAGCTAAATCTTTACCCGTCAAATTGGTCCTTAAAAAATATTCACCGCTTTCAGAAGCTTCTTTAAGGTCAGGGTTCTCTTCCCTAAATTCAAGCTGGGCTGTTTTTCCAATTAAGTCTATCGCCTCATTAACATCTTTTACCCCCGGCAACTCTACAATTAAGCGGTAATCTTCTCCGGCCTTAGCCGTCTGGACATTCGCTTCACTTACCCCAAATAAATTAACTCTTTTCTCAATATTCTGGCGGCTGGCTTGCCAGGCATCTTGCCGGTTTTGTTCCGGAATATCTTTCATCTCCGCACTAAAGACTAAATGAGTTCCCCCTTGAAGATCCAATCCTTTTCTAATCTCTTGCGGACGATAAAAATTTAAGGGGCCAATTTTGAAGTTAAGGTCTTTAAAATTAAAATGTTTTTCAATTTTTATTTTTCCCAAAGAAAAATTAAGGTTTGCTTCTCCCGGTAAATCAACAAAAATTGCAAAAAGAGTACAAAAAATAATCAGCCAAAAAATGGATTTTTTTTTCTTAATCATAGATGTTTTTTTCTAAAAATCACTCCGGCTAACGATAATTGTTTAACACCCGAAAATGAACAGGTTAATCTTCCGGCCTCTGGTTCAACTTCTACTTTAACCGCATCACCAGCTTTAACGCCTAAAGATTTGGCAAAGACAGAAGGAATCGTCACGGCAAGCGAATTTCCGGTCTTAATAATCTTTTGAACCATAATTTCAACTTACCAATTCTCCCTCGTCACCAATAACCATGACCTTACTGCCCGCAAGAATACTTAATAAAAACGGGTCCCTTCTTTTTTTTCTGAATTCGAATTCTTCATTAGTCATCACCGTATAATTTATTTCCCGGCCTCTTTTTTCTTCTTCGGCTTTAATAAGCGCAGAAACTTCCGGCATTAAAATATCTCCTACAATTAAAACGTCAACTTCTTCTTCTTTTCTTTCTTTCCTCCGGGAAAATTTACCGGAAAAAACACAATAGGCAATTTTACCAATTCGGTTTCTGTTTTTAATAATTCTTTCCCCTAAACCAGTTTCCTTAGTAATTATTTGCAATAATTCAAAATAAAGAGGATAGTGTGGATTTACCCAATAGTAAAGACGGTTACCCCGGGGTTCCTTTTTTAAGATGCCGACTGTCTCCAAGTGTAAAAGCTCCCTTCTGACAGCATTAATTTCTTCATCAATTTTTCTAACTAAATCACGAACATGATAAATCTCCGTAGAAGCGGAATAAAATAAGTCTAAAAGTTTGACTCTAACTCTAGAAACAACAATATCATCAAGCATTTTGTTGAAGGGCAGTTAGTCAATAGATTAGTAGTTTACCTTACCCGTAGTAGGTAGAATTTCAATCCAAACTTGGCCGCGATTAAATTTAATTTCTTTACCCTTATTATCATAAAACAAAGTTCTGTCTGTCCTTGATTTTTTCGCCCATTTTCCTTCAACCACTAACCCATCTTGAAAGACCAAAGCTTTACCCGTGCCAGTTGTTCCATAAATTAAATGTTTATGCTCATCCACTGGCCCTTTTTCTTCAGCAAATTGAATAACCACATTTTTGGTCATCAGCTGTTCATTAGTATTAAAGTCAAGATGTGGAACCCCACCATTAAACCTCTTATATGAATTTGTCGCATTATCATACTCCCACCTTACGCTGTAAGCCTTATAATCGCGCCAAAAATCAAATTCCGGAGAGACGGAACCTGAGGAAGGGGCATCTTCCTTAAAAAGCCAACTACGAAAATTTTTATCCCAAGCAACATTCTTATAATTAACATTGGTCAATTTTCTGGTGACAGCAGTCTGCCAAAGAGATTCGGTACTGCAATACATTGAATGCTCTGTCGCCACTTCGTGACCTAGACGGTCTGGTTCACGACGGCAAACTTTAAAGCCTAAAGCAAATTGATCTAAATCAGCTCTGGTCTCTTTATTTTTCCAGCCATACTTTTCAATTTGACAAAGAGCTTTAGCGCGTGGATCAACAGTCGGATCACTGCACTGACCAGCACCACCAACATGAGCATATAAAGGATAATCAGCATATTCAGATGCCCAATCAAGAAAATAAGTCCGCGCCGAACGAACAGGTCCCACATCGTATTCGTCCTTAACTGCATAAGCAGCATCGGCACAATAAAAAACTGCCATGAAGCGCGTAATCGCCCCTTCGGCCACCGCTTCATAAACAATATCTGCCTTACTTAAACCGGACTGGGGACGGGATTCTTCATGATTTTCAATCATGACCAAAAGTGGCCGCCTTTGATCCCAAAGGTCTTTTTCCATCTTAGTAAAGGAAGCTCCATTGAGTGGACATACCTGGTCTTTCGGCCCGGTAATAAGGGGGAAATGTTTATTGTCTTCTTTTTTGTCTCCTGAAGAAACCGGTGTCTCTAAAACAACTGTCGAAGGCTTATTAATAAAACTAAAAATTGCATAAGAAATCCCGGTGGAAAGGAAATAAAAACCAAGGAGTAAAACAAAAAAAATTATTTTTTTATTCATACTTTGTCATTATATAATAACTTCTTCTTTTTAGCTTCAATTATCGCCTGGATTTCTTCTTTAGAAAATTCAAAACCAACTTCTTTACCGGACATCACGGGTTTGGCAAAAACTCTTGTAGCCTCACGGCTATGCAAGCTGGTGATAACTAAACCATTATCATGACCATCTAAAAGGGCTAAAACAAAGCTTTGGTTTCCACCGGTGTCTGCAAAAGGATTATAACGCACCAGCCCTAACTTTTGTAGATGTTCTTCTTCTGCCAGCTTTTCCCGGGCAATTTTTTCAGACAATTCCTTATCGTTTTTTTGACCAGTCTCAATTTGTTTAAGAATTTCTCCTAAAAGAGTTTTCAAATCATGGTCATTAACTCCCTTGGTAAGTCGGGCAAAAGTTCTATAAATTTTTAACAATAGAAAACTCACTGCCCCTAACCAAGCAAAGACAAAAAAAATAACAATTAAAAATGGTAAGTCGGAAAAAATTGAAGGCATCTTTAGCTATTTTAGGAGTAAAAATATTTAATGTCAATCTAGTAAGACCAAATCTAGACAACGATTTATCTCTATGATATATTGAGCCATGGGCAAAAAAACAAGGAAAGAAAAGATTTTATCTGAACAAAGAAGACCAGAAACAAACTCTCAAAATACATCTCTCTATATCTATCCTAAACAACTTTTACGCCAGGACTTGACAAAAACTCTTCTCTTGTCCATACTGGCAATCAGCCTCGAGATAGCCTTGTTTTTAATTCTCGAGAAACATTTGATTCTGCCCTTCAGAATCAGTTTCTAGGAAGGGAGGTGAAAGAAAAATATGGCAAGTATGTATTGCGTTAAATGTCGCGCTAAGAAAGAAGTGGCGAATCCGGAAAAAGTTACCATGAAAAATGGCAAACCAGCAATGAAAGCCAAGTGTCCAGATTGCGGAACCTCAATGTTTAAAATCGGTGCGGCATAAAATGATCCGATTAAACTTTTTTAAAAGTTAAACCCCCCGAATTTTTTTGGGGGGTTTTTGTTTAAAAAAAATTTGAAGTTTTTTGGAAAGCAAAAAAAGGTCTTGTAAAATAACTTTTTCTTCCAATGTCGAACCAGGCAATTTAAATTGGGAAACAATTATCCTTGCTTCGTTTTTGGTTATTTTTTGGCCCTGTTTCTTTTTAACCTTAACAACTGCTTCCATTAAAGCATTTTTAAGCTTTGCTTCCGGGTGTTCAATTAAATATTGATTAATAAAAGATAAATTATTGTTATCTTTTAAAAACTCCTGCAAAGTAACTTTAATTAATGCCCAATTTGTCTTAGGAATAGGAATAAATGAACCCTTACCGACTTTACTTATCAACTTTGCATTTAAATAAAAAGATAAGGAAGGGTCAGTTAATAATTTTTTTACAAATTTTAATGGAACGATAAAGACACCTAAATTAAAATGAAGTTTTGTTAATTTTTGAAAAAACGGCTCAACAACTGACGAAGGTAAACTGCCGACAATTTTATTAAATTTTGCTGGCTTATTTAAATAAACAAGGGCATTTATAAAAATCACTTCAACATTACCAGGCATTTTACTAAGTTCATTTTTAAAAGTCTTATCAATTTCTAAAGCCACAATCTTACCCGCTTTCTTCGCCAATTCTCTGGTTAGGATTCCAGTCCCAGCGCCAATTTCTAAAACCCGGTCAGTTTTTTTCAAACTAGCGGCTTTGACGAATTCCCCAACTATTTTCGGGTCATTAAGAAAGAATTGGTCAAGAAGATTTGCATTTTTCATAAGTAAGAAAAATTGGAAAAATTAGGATAATTTGAATAATTATATTTCAACCTTTGGTTTATATTGTAAAGCCTCAGCCACATCGGCACAACTAATTTCTTTTCTTTCTTCGAGGTCAGCCACTGTCCGGGCAACCTTGATAAGGCGATAATAAGAACGGGCTGAAAGTTGAAATTTAGAGACTGCTTGCCTCAGTAAAGTGAGACATTCCGCGGAAAGTGGACAAAATTCTTTTACTTCTTTGGTTGACATTTCTGCATTGCAAGTAATTTTGGTCCCGAAAAATCTTTTTGTTTGCAGGTTACGCGCCTGCTGAACTTCTCTTTTAATTATCTTTGAACTTTTCCCTGACTGCAAGGAATCTGCCGTCAACTTTTCTACTTGAACCGCTGGAACATCAATATGTAAATCAATTCGGTCCATTATTGGCCCGGAAATTCTTTTACGGTATCTTTCAATCGCCCCTTGTGAACAAGTACATTTTTTATCAAGGCTGCCAGAAAATCCACAAGGACAAGGATTTGAAGCCGCCACGAGAATAAACTTTGCCGGAAAAATTAATGTCCCGGCCGCCCGTGAAATTGAGACTAAACCGTCTTCAATTGGTTGACGCATTGCTTCTAAGACATGGCGGGGAAATTCAGGAAATTCATCCAAAAATAAAACTCCACGGTGGGCAAGAGAAATTTCTCCAGGCATAGGGTGGCTGCCACCACCAATAAGACCAATACGGCTGACAGTGTGATGAGGAGCGCGAAAAGGACGAAGTTTAATCAAAGAATCACCCGAGGGAAGGTTACCAGTAATGGAATAAATCTTAGTCACTTCCAAAGCCTCATCTTCGGTTAAATCCGGCAAGATTCCCGGTAAAGCCCTGGCAACCATGGTTTTACCTGCACCCGGAACACCACGCAAAAAAATATTGTGCCCTCCAGCAGCGACAATGGTCATTGCCCTTTTTGTTTGTTCTTGACCGGCAATATCAACAAAATCAAATTCAGCATCAACTTGTGATTCAATTTGAGAAAAATCTAAAGGAATTTGTGATTTAATAGTTTCCACTCCAGTTAGGTGTTTAAATAAATCGAGAAGTGAAGAAACAGGATAAACTTCGACTTCTTTAATAACTGAGGCTTCCAAAGCATTAACTTTAGGTAAATAAATTTTTTTAAAGCCTTTGTCTTTAGCTAACATTGCCAAAGCCAAAACCCCATTGGTATGCCGCAATGAACCATCAAGCGACAACTCCCCAAAAATGAGGCAGTCACGCAAATCCGCCATGATTTGGCCAGAAGCAATTAAAATACCAATGGCAATTGGTAAATCAAATGAAGGCCCGGTCTTCGGCAAATCAGCTGGAGAAAGATTAACGATTAAACGGCGGTCAGGAAAATCTAACCCTGAATTACGCAAAGCACTCCTCACCCTTTCCCTGGCTTCTTCAATGGCCTTGTCAGGCAGACCAACAATGGTAAAAGAAGGTAACCCAGTAGCAGAAAGATCTACTTCAACTTCAATAGGAATTGAATCCAAACCAAGAGTTGCTCCAGAAAAAACGCGGGCAAGCATTAAGTACTATTATTCACCAAAACCAGCTAGTTTGCAAAAAATTATTCGCAATCAAAACAATTAACGGCATCGGTACCACCAATAG
>JAMCYY010000111.1:0-333 GCA_023473205.1 Patescibacteria group bacterium | reverse complement strand
TTGTGATCGATCCTGAGTCTCATGAAATTGCTCTAGGATAGTGAGTGCCTGACCGGAAGTAAGACAAAATTCTCTTTGAAAAACTTCAAAGCAAGCTCTCACTTTTAAAGGCCAGCCCATCAGTCTTTTCTCGGCAGTGAGCCAATCGAAACGGCCATGCCACATCCCGGCAACAAAAGTTAGGAGCCTTTTTCTCTGAGCTAGTAGTTTCATGGCATCAAAATCTAAATTTCCTCGGCTTTCAAGAAATTGCAGCCGGTTTTCTCGTTGGTAGTCATTGTCACCATAAGCAAATAAATCACCTTCTCTTAGTCTTGCCAAAGCTCGGGCGGA
>JAMCYY010000007.1 GCA_023473205.1 Patescibacteria group bacterium | reverse complement strand
ACTCTTTGCTTAATCTCCGTTACCCGATATTCCATGTATTTACCTAACATTAAACGCGTATGGGCGTCTAGTCCAGGCAGGGCGCCAAAAATAAAGCCGGAAAGGGGCATCAAAATAAACTCAAAAGGGACTAGCAAGGCTCTTAGCCGCGAAACTTCTTTAGGCCGCGGTGGACGGTGACGGGAATCAATGAAAATAATGACGCCTAAGGAGATTAAGCAAAGAGTTAAGATAAAGGAAGAAGTTTTAGGTAAATTAAAACCCAAAGCGGTTTTGGCAAAATTTTTATTAACAAAGGTTGGAATATTAACCCCAAGGGTGATAATAAACCAATTAACCGGCCAAAGAAAATGGTCTTCAATAAAACGGAGAGTGCGGAGAGTTTTGTCCCAAAAAGGGATGTCCCTTGACAGGAGATAATTTTTTAAGACATAAGGTGTATCCGAAACCCCCCAGGCCCAACGTTTTAATTGTTGATATTGGTTTTTGATCGTATTAAAAAAGTTGGTTGATTCCGCTGCGTCAGCGGAAAGAGGAAGAAAAATTGGTTCAACTTCAACTTTGCCTCCTGAAGAGAAAAAAGCTTTAAAAAACATATGCCAGTCTTCGGGGATAACGTCCTGGTCCCAAAAACCAATTTGGTTAAGCAAACGGAAAGAGAGTGAATAACTGGCCAGGTTTAAGAGGCGGTCAGTCCTAACCAGTTGGGCCATATCCCAAATCGTTCCAAAAGTGTTAGCTACCCTGGAAATGGCGGGTAAGCGCCAAAAATTGTTGTAATAGACAATCGCTGGTTGCCAGAAACGGCTAAAACGGTGGGGGTTATCGAGAAAATTATAGGTTAAGTTAGCAAAGTAGTTTGGGTGATAAAGGTGATCAGCGTCACAAGAAGAAACGACGCAATAATCAGCCTCGATTTTTTGGGTGTCAATCAGTTCTTTTTTGGCCAAAAGAATACTGGCACGGGCGTTAGAATGCTTACCAGCAGTTTCACCGAAAACTAAGGTGTGTTCGCTGATCAGTAAGTGGGCAAATTTATTCCCAAACATTTTTTTGATTGCTTCTGCCTTTTCCTGCCAGCCTTGTTCCCTTGATTCAAAGCCAATGATAATACTAATTTGTCCTTTAGGCATGGTTTGGTCAAGCAGGCTTTGTAAAGTTCTTTCTAAGATATATAAAGGCTCTTTGTAAGTGCAGATAATGACAAAATGATGAACTTTTTTCCAATCAGGAAAAAACTTTAGTTCTCCCAGCCAGTCCATTTTTTGTGAGGCTTCAATTCGAAGGTGGGCGATAATGGCAAAAAAAGCAAAAGTAATTGATTTGTAGAACCAGAAAATATCAAAGAGGAGAACAAAGTAAGCCACTGCCATGGGCGAAACAAAAGCTCCCCAAACCGGAAACAGAATCAGGTTCCAGGAAACAAAACCTGGTAAGATTTCTAAAAGTCTTTGTACAAAATAACCTTTTTGATTTTTTTGGAGCATAAACTAAATTCGTGGAAATAACGGTTTTTCTGATTTAATTACTGGTCCTTGAAATTGGTTAGAAATTTTTTCAGCTGTTTGTGGCATAAATGGCTGCAGGTCAAAAGCAATTTGACGAATTTTTTTTACTGATTCACCCAAAAACTCTTTTAGTTCTTCTCCCGATAACTCCCAGGGCTTTTTTTCATTAATTCTCTTATTCTCTTTAGCAATTTGTGTCCAAATAAAATTCAGAGCTTCATCAAACCGAAAATTTTTTACACCTTCTTGAACCTCCGGACTAAATGAGAGACTCTCTCCCAGACTAAACTTTAGCGCTGATTTTTCCGCCAGTCTAGCAATTCTCGCCGCTAAATTTCCTAAGCCATTGGCCAAATCAGCATTATATTTTTCCTTAAATTTATTCCAGCTAACATCACTGTCAGTTAAAGAAGGAAAAGAGTAGGCGATTAAATAGCGGGTGCCATCGACTCCGAATTTTGCTAAAAGTTCTTCCGGAGAAATGACATTACCCAATGATTTACTCATTTTTTGCCCGTCAATTAAATAAAAACTGTGAGCAAAAATTTCTTTAGGTAAAGCAATATCTGCGGCTAATAGTAAGGCTTGCCAAATGACAGTATGAAACCAGAGGATTTCTTTACCAATTAGGTGAAGGTTTGCTGGCCAAAAATTTTCTTTATTAACAATTTTGGTCGCGGTGTAATAATTAAGAAGGGCATCAACCCAAACGTAAATTGTTTGGGCTTGATCCCAGGGTAAAGGAATTCCCCAGGAGACTTCAGCCCTGGAAATGCTTAAATCGTTAACCCCTGCTTTAAGGCGGCTAAGTACTTCTTGCCTTTTCCCTTCAGGTTCTATTTGATAATGTAATGGATTTTTTTCATCTTCAATTGCGGCAATTAGCTCTGGAATATATTTTGAAAGCCGGAAGAAGTAATTTTCTTCTTCTTGTTCACAGACTTGCCGGTTAGGATGAAGCGGACAGCGACCATCAACAAGTTCACTTTCAGTAATATATTTTTCACAGCCAATACAATAAAGACCTTTATATTTACTTTTATAGATATCACCTTTTTGATAAATTTTTTCTAAAATTTCTTGAACAATTTTTTTATGTTGCGGATTGGTGGTACGGATAAAATAATCAAATGAAATATTTAATTTTGGCCAGATATTGGAGAATGTTCGTGAGACTTTGTCAGTAAATTCTTGGGGAGTAAGGCCCTCTTTGGCTGCAGCTTCAGCCACTTTCGCGCCATGTTCATCCGTTCCCGTTAAGAAAAAAACCTCATCACCCAGGATTTTATGATATCGGGCAATAATATCAGCTGCAATGGTCGTGCAGGTATGGCCAATATGGGGAACATCATTGACGTAATAAATTGGCGTAGTGATATAAAATTTGTTTGCCATGGCCTAATTTTAGCTCAAATGAGCCTCAGAAGCAAAGAGAAAGACAATTGTTAGATTGCTAAATTGTTATCTTGATATCTTGTTACCTTTATGAAAAGAAAAATAAGATTCTATGACTAAAAAGAAGGCCCCAATTAAGGCAATATTTAGTAAACTTCCTTCTTTAAAAAGACAAAGAATAAGGGCGCTGTCAATAAATAGACTGATAAAAAAGCCGCGGCGGGTGTTGGCAAAGAGCAAAGCTAAAGTAAGAGTAAGAGCTAGAGTAAGAGTAAGAAAGAATAATAATATATTCTCGTGAACCGTAAATCGTAAACCGCCAAAGGTCAATAGTGATGATTTGTCAGGAGAGGTTTGAAAGATAACAAAAAACAAAACAAGCCAAAGGATGATATTAACAATAAATGCTGGTGAAAAATTGCGACGATTCTTTTTAGTCATAAAAATTGAATTTATCTGACAAACCCATTAATCCAATAACCCAAATCTTGTCTGTCAACAGTTCCATTACAATTAAAATCAGCAGAGTATTCACGATAGACATTGCCAGAAATAAATTGATTAACCCAATAATTTAAATCACTACGGTCGATAACCGAGTTACAATCAGCATTACCAGAAAGCTTAGTCGGTAGACTCGCCGGACAAACACAGGAATTGTTTTCTTTTTCATGATATTTGATTTTCAAAACCTTCCAAGAGACTCCTTGGGGATTTTCATTTGAGTTAGTCGTAAAAAGAGAAACGATCAAGGGCAATTTTAAACCTCGGTAAGGAGTTAAGTCTAAAGAGATCTCTTGAACTGTGCTAGGAGAAAAAAATTTGTCCAATAAGAGAGGGTAAGAAGAAGAGTCACTCGGGTCGCGGGTGTTGATTTGCAAATGAAGACGATTGCCTTCTGGAGAGTTTGGTGGAAACATTAAGTTTATTTGTAACGTAATTTTTTCGGAAAAAGGCAGAGAAATTTCTCCGTTTGCTTTTATCATGCCTTCAGAGCTATTTTGAGGAAGAGATGGTTGAGTAAAAAGGCTTTTATCAGGCTGATAATAAGCTAGTCCTTTTTGAGGATTACTGTTGTCACCAAAAGTAATTTGTTGTTGAGGATTTTCCCACCAAAAGTTTTTTATTAATGGTAATAAATCTATTTCTTGATTAAGACTTTTTTCTTCAAGGTTAAATTGCGGCCAAGCTAATTCTTTATATTTGTAAAAACCAGGTTCTTTTTGCCACTTTTGACAAGTTTCAATGCTTCCGCCAATTGCCGGGGTGGGGCAAGGAGGTTCTTTAATATTATCAATGCAGCGAGAGAGAACATAACAAAGGTCATCAACAATGAGACAATTGGTGTTCGTATTGTAATTGGAGACTTTCGAGCTTGGCGTTAGTTTATACCAAAAAACTTTTTGAACTATTCCAGAACTAAGTGCTTGTTGGTATGTCCTTTCCATAGTCCTAACTTCTCGTTCTAAAGAGTTATTGTCTTGGCTGCACTTGGTTTGGTTATTCCAGGAACTAAAGCCAATTTCCGAAATCCAAATCGGTTTGTTAAAATTTGGATCAAGCGATTTTAGAAAGTTGGTTAAGTCTCTTAAATAAGCTGAGAGCGAATCAGGGTGTTCATCAGTTGGCAAAGAAATATACGGATGGATGGCCAGAATATCAAAAGAGTCGAATTTGCCTTTGTTTCCAGAGAATTCAGTATTATACAAAGTAGTGAGCCAATTTTTAGTACTTTGGTTAACTTTCCCTGGTTGGTTATCTTTTGGAGAAGAAGATTTTCTGTTCCAATCAGCCAGTCCGCCAATTAAAACTTTTGCTTGGGGATCAGCTCTCTTGATCATTTTATAAGTTATCATGAGAAACTTAGCATACATTTCAGCGTGGGTTTGAGTTGAATCTTCATTTTCGCTCAAGGGAAAACTAATGTCCTCTTCGTTCCAAAGTTCCCAATACTTAATTTTGTTTTGACCATAACCAGTGCCCAGACCATTAGCCTGTGATCCATAACGGGAAACAAGATGGAAAATGTAATTTTCCCAGTAAGAAATTTTTTCACCAGGTTGATAATTGGGCAAGTGGGTCTCGGAGACAGTAGGCGTTAGATCAGGCATAATGATTGATTCTTGTGTCCAACCATCAGGATTATTGAAATCATATTTCAAGTTCCAAGAAAGGATTGGCATCAGTCCAATACTCAGGGAGCTAAAGTCATTAACAGTTGCATCATTTGCTTCCCAAACAAAGGTACTATCTCTAACATTTTTGTTTTGTGGTTGGACTGTCAACCATTGACCTGTGCCGCGAAACCAACGCGCTCCTGATTCTCTGAGTAAATTTAAATAAGACCTTCCCCAATATTCATAAAAATAACCTAAGCCTGAGAAACCAAAAGGTGAAGGGTTATCTCGAGAATCAGTTTGGGCAAAAACAAATTGAGGATGAAAAAAGAGAGTTAAAAAGAAAAGTAAAGTCAGAATAGTTTTTGGCAGTTTTTTATTCATATTAAAGGTGATAGTCTCATTCTCATGCTAAAATAACTGTATGTCAACAGATTTACCTGTTATTCTTTTAACTTTGATAATTGGTTTTTCTGCGATTATCTATTTTATTAATAAAAAGTCCACTTCTAATAATAGGTCAGATGAAACTTTAACAAAGTGGCTTTCGTCAATGCAGAACACTTTGGACACTCGTTTGGATAATGCTTCGCAGTTAATGGGCCAGATCCGCCAGGATGCAGGAAAATTTGCTGAGCTTTCTTTGTCAATGAAAAATCTTCAAGACTATTTAAAAAGCCCAAAATTGCGGGGCAATATTGGCGAGCAGGTTTTAAAAGATTTGATTGGTCAGATGTTCCCTAAAAATTCTTTTTTTCTCCAGTATGGCTTTAAAAGCGGGGATAAGGTGGACGCGGCGATTAAAACTGAAGCCGGAATTTTGCCGATTGATTCCAAGTTTCCGTCAGAAAATTTTCAAAAACTAATGGCGGCGGAGAATGAAGAGGCGAGGGAAGCGGCGCGCAAAGACTTTGTCCGGGATGTCAAAAAACATATTTTAGACATTTCTAAAAAATATATTTTACCTGAGGAAGGGACTATGGACTTTGCTTTAATGTATATTCCGTCTGAGCCGGTTTATTATGAAGTGGTTAATGATATGGAACTAACGGAATATGCACGGCGGGAAAGAGTTTATCCGGTTTCCCCAAATACTTTATATGCTAACCTTCAGGTAATTTTGCTTTCTTTCCAGGGCAAAGATATTGAAAAAAAATCACATCAGCTTTTTGCTTTACTGCGAGGAATTCAAAAAGATTATTCTAAATTAAGTGAAACTTTAGCTACTTTAAATAAACATATTACCAATTCATATAATCAAATGAATAATGTGCAAAATGAATTTTTACAGCTTGGCCAAAAACTTTCCTCAAGTCAAAATTTAGAAGAAGGAGAGGAGATAAAGAAACTTTCTTAAAAATTGTTATAGCTTTCTAGTATTTTGTTATCTTTACCTAAAATTTGTAAATCGTTGCCGAAAATAGATAACGACAGATAGTCTTCTTCGATATTAGGCAGATTAATTTTTTGTTCATAAAGCTCTGGATGAATTAAATTCTGATTGGTGTCAGTACTAAAAGGAAAATCCCTCAAGATTTTCGGTAGATCATAAACAATTAAAGATTGGACATTAAAATTATCTTTACCTAAAATTGCTAATTTACCTGAAGGTAGAAACAGTTTATCTTTGATATCTACTTTTCCTAAAACTCCTAAACTTAGGGTTTCTTCTTCGTTCAAAGAGAACAACTTTAAGGAATAACTGTTTCCTTTGGACAGATCATCAAAGACAAGAAGGTTTCCTTCTTTTGAAGGTAAGCCAATTTTTTCTTGATTGCACTTAAGACCCAGCTTTGCTTTTTCAGTTTTTATAACGAGTGTTTTTAAATTAGTGGTAACAATGATGTTACATTCACTGTTGGTCTCGACTAAAGTAATCCTTTCTTCATTTAGAGAGGAAGAAGGCGTACTTATTTTTTGATAATCATCAAGATAACCTTTAGCGGTATCAAAATGTCTTTCGTAAAGATCATAACCATCCAAAGAAATTGGCGGCTGGATGAACATTTTTAAATTTTCTTCAGTTCGGGGTAAGGCTTCTTGGGTTTCATAAATGACTAAACTTACCAGTTTTCTTTCATTGCCTTCGCCTTGGTATTTTTCCGTTCGCAAAAGGGCAAAAGTATTTTTATCAAAAGTTAAAGTATCCCAAAATTTGTCAAGAGAATTGCGCGTATCGTAAATAACGTAAACTTCTTGAGTGTCTAATTTTCCTTCCTTAACGGTTAAGGTTCCTTCTTTGACAAGATGGTCAAATTTTTCCGCTAAATCTACTCTTTGACCTTTTTTTTCTAATTTCTCCTCTGGATCTTGATACTGATAAATTTCTTTTTGGACAGTCTTTTCTTTTGTTTCAATATTCCACCTGGTTTCCAGATCAAAACTTTGCCAAGACTCCCTGTCAGGATAAATAACATGGTTTAAAAAACGGTCAGTATCTTGGTCTTCCCAAATTTCATAAACAATCGGTTCGTTTCCTCCATCAGAATAAAGCACTGTTTTTTGGTGGTAAATAGTATTAGGTTTAATAAAACGGTTAAGATTTTCTTTAATGATTTCTGCCGCCATGACTAAGGATGGCTTAAGAGGATTTCTGTTTGACCAGCGGTTAAAGAAAAAGGCACCGCTTAAAAGTAAAATTAAAATAAAAGCCAGCGCTAATCTAGGAAGAAAGCTGGTTTTCTGGGGAATAACGGCATTTTCTTTTAAAAGTTTTTCTTTTAAGTTATTTTTAAAAAAATTATCAGTTTGAAATCGGGGTAGTTCTTTTAAAATTTCTTCTGGATTATTCATTTTTAGTCTCCTTGTTTAGTTTTTTTCTTAATGTTTCCAAGCCGCGGTGAGCCAAAGATTTAATTGCGCTTTCGCTTTTACCTAAGGCTTTGGCAATCGTCTGGTTGTCTAAATCTTGGACATATTGCATTAGTAAAACATCCATTTGTTCTTCCGGCAATTTTTTGATTTCCTCTAAAGCCTCTTTTACCAATACCATTTTCTCAAAGTTTGGCTTCAGACTAATTTCAAGGCCATTTTCTTGCATTGTTTCTAAGGACTGCTCTTTATGCTTCCGGTAATGATCAATAATTAAATTCCGGCTGATTTGGTAAAGATAGGCCACGGGCTTATCCAGCCTCAGTCTTCGGCTTTTTAAAAACCTTAAAAAGGTTTCACTGGTGAGATCTTCAGCCAGGAAACGATTGCCGGTTTTGTAGTAGCAGAAATTAAAAATTCTGTCCACTTGCTGGTTATAAAAATCTTCAAAATTAGTCACCCTATGTTTATAATAACGCATCGGCAGAGAAAAAGTTGCGGTTAGTCAAGAAAAGCTTTATTCTTAAGCTTAAGGAGGGCTTTATGAGAGAGCTAAAACTTGGTTCAATTTGGCAACATTTTAAAGGGGGAAGATATCAAGTCATTGGGGTTGCCAGACATACTGAAGATCCCAGCCAGGAATTTGTAATTTATAAACACTTGGATGGCGAAAATGAATATGGTTTAAACCAGCTTTGGGTCAGACCTAAAGAAATGTTTTTAGAAAAAGTTACCCGAGACGGCAAAACCTTTTGGCGGTTTGAAGAAGTAAAAAGTTAAATTAAAATGTCACCAGAAAGATCTCAAGGATCAGATATTTCTCAAGAGTTAGTAATAAGAACAGCTGAAGCTAGGGCTCAGCCTTTGTTGGAAGAGGCAGACAGACATCGAAGAGCACTTGAGCAAGAAAACGATAGACATCAAAATGAACTTGAGCGAATTGATGCCAATTGTCATTTGTTCGAGTTAAGAGCATTAAGGGGTTTATTTAAAGAGAACGCTATTTTTTTCCCAGTAACGGTAATGATGGGAAGAAAGTTGGTTAGGGCTTTGTCTTTAGGCGAAAACTGGTTTTTATGGGGGCAAAGTTTTGGTCAAACTACTGGCGAAGAATTTAATTCTGGACCTTTAAGTGTCCCGATGTTCAAGGATGTTGAGGATAAAGTAATTGAGCGAGATATAATTGCAACTCTTTTGGTGCAAGGGGTGAGAAAAGGAGAAAGATATCCAAGAGCCGTGCCTGAAGGACATTATTATTTTAATTTTTTCTTTTTTGATCAAAATAAGCGCGTGGAATCAAGAAGCCAAATTGTTCAAGCAAAAGGATTAGATAAGGCATTAAAAAAATTATGCAAAGGACTTGTCGAAGAAGGTGTTCACGAGGCAGCTGATTTAGGTGCTATTTATGAGGAAAAAGATCAACTTTTATATCCTTATTCGCTAAAGGAACGAAGTTTGCCCTGGTGGGATATTTTCGACCCTAGAGAAGTAGTAGAAGATTTAGTTGGGTTCAGGTGAGAATATAGGTTTATTGAAAAAATGACGCAAAGTTTTACTATCGCGCAAAAGTGCGTCTTTTTTAACTGGTTTTTAAAAGATGATAGCAGTCAAGAATTTTTTCCGCCCAAAGGCGTTGATCCACGTTTGAGTTAAGATTTTGTTGTTTTTCCAATAATGGTTTTAACATAGATAAATCTTTTTGGGAATTTTTTTGCCAAAAGTCCCAGGCTTTTTTTAAAAACTCTAGTCCAGTTTCTGGCGCGCCTTTTGCCAAGTAAAAAGCCGCCCGATAAAGGTTAGCTAAGGCATCTGCTTCAAGACTTTGATAATTTAAATCCATAAATTCATTCTACCATGGATGTTATAATTACCTCGTGGCTGATGCTTC
>JAMCYY010000071.1 GCA_023473205.1 Patescibacteria group bacterium | reverse complement strand
TTTGGAATAAAAAATATCTGCATGAGATACTTCAACGCCGCTGGTGCCTCTTTAGACGGTTCAATTGGTGAGGATCATACTCCTGAAACCCATCTAATTCCTTTGGTGATGCAAACTTGAATATCGCGGCTCCCAGCTTAAAATTTTTTTAATCTTAGAATTATCGGCCCAAACCGCATCCGGATCACCAGGCCTTCGGGGACCAATTTCCACCAGAAAATCAACTCCACTAATTTTTTTAATAGTTTCCACAATTTGTTTTACTGAATAACCGGTACCAGTTCCGACATTAAAATTATCACTTTTATTTTCATTAATTAAATAGTCCAGAGACCTCAAATGAGCCGAGGCCAAGTCCAAAACATGAATATAGTCTCGGATATTTGTCCCATCAGGGGTTTGGTAATCATCACCAAAAATAATTTGTTTTTCTTTTTGTCCTAAAGCAGTTTGCATCACCAAAGGAATTAGATGGGTTTCAGGAGTATGATCCTCACCAATTGAACCGTCTAAAGAGGCACCAGCGGCGTTGAAGTATCTCATGCAGATATTTTTTATTCCAAAAAGTTTATCATACCAAGCAAGAATTCTTTCAAAAAGAAGTTTTGTTTCACCATAAACTGAAACCGGTTTTTTACTTTCATCTTCTCTCACCGGCAATTTTTCCGGGAAACCATACTGAGCACAGGATGAAGAAAAAACAATTTTGTTAACGACGTGTGCTTTCATCGCGTCGAGTAAATTAATCCCTCCTTGGAGGTTACTTTCGAAATATTTTCCTGGATTTTTCATTGATTCCCCCACAAGAGCATAATTGGCAAAGTGAATCACTCCCTCAAATTTTTCTTTTTCAAAAACCTGATTTATTTCTTCCTTGTTAAGTAAATCACCCACTACCAATGGACAAGAAATTGACTCTTTATGTCCATAAAGTAAATTGTCGAAAACCACAACTTCATGACCAGCTTTCAAAAGTTCAGCCACGGTATGGGAACCAATATAGCCAGCGCCTCCGGTAACCAATATTTTCATCTGTTTTTCCTTAATATTTATATATTTAATCTTTTTTTAATTTCTTCTGGCAAATATAAAATAATTTTCCAACAAAAAAGCAGACCAAAAAATGCTCCTAAAGAATCTACTCCCACATCAAAAATTTTGCCACTCCTTCCAGAAACAAAGGTTTGGTGGAATTCATCAGTTAAAGCATATAAAACTGTCAAAAGAAAAGAAAGTAGCAATAATCGTGGTTTAGCAAATCCAGTCATGAAGGAAAACCCCGGAAAAAAAAGGAGACATAAAATTGCATATTCAGTAAAATGGGCAAATTTGCGGCTAATAAAGTCACGCCAACCTCCGGGAAAAGCTTGTAATTTATGATATGAAGACAAGTAGAAAATTAGCCCTAGCCAAATTAAAACCGGCAGCCAGTATAAAATAAGTTTCTTTAAAATCGACATTGATAATTACAATAGTAACATAATTTAGGTAAGACGACTTCTTGATTTAAAGGAATAAAATACTGCTAACAAAATCAGAAATACTCCTCCCCCTATAAAAACAAAAGGAAACAAAAAAGGACCAGGAGACGACTTATTTTCAGGCTTTGCTTCTTTAACTGACGGAGTGATCTCTTTGGTTAATTCCCCTAAAATTTTTCCTTCTTCACTACTAACTTTTTCATCACCAAAAACTAAAGTTGGTTCTAAAGTCGGGGTTAACCTTATAGTCAAGGTTGGGGAAAGACGCATCGTCGGCGTTGTTGTAGGAGTAACTGTAAGTAAAGGAGTCATGGTGGGAATTGAAGTAATTTGGCTAAGAATTGGGTTCACTTCAAAAGAACTTCCTGAAGTAATGTTTTTTACCTCACTCCAAGGAGAATAATCAGTTTTCTCCAAACGAAAAGTATGATCACCAAAGTTACAAGAAACTAGGTGGTCAGCATCGCAATAACATCCGTTACAAAAACTTATAATCTCCGGAGCATAATGGTGAATATAATTACCATCAACATAAATCTGGATATTGCTAAGAACTTCCCCTCCTTCATTTTTCACCTCATTAATTTTATAAGTTGCCTGAGGTGTCGGTGTTTGAGAAGGCAAAGAAGTCGGGGAGGGTTTTGCTGTTGGTGACAAAGTTATAGTTGATGAAGGGATCAGTGTAACGGTTGGAATAGGGGTGTGAGTAGGCAAATTTGTTGGTGTTGGTGTTGGTGAAGGCAAAAATGTTTCTTCAAAACTCAAATCATCAAAATAAGTTAATGCTTCTGCTTCTCCTAAAGAAGCTAACAGAATCCTAAATTCAGCGCTCTTAGCTTCTAATGGGGCTTCAATTATTCCTGTATCCATAAATTGCCATTTAGGAAGCTTATCAATAACTATATTGGAATCTACTGTTGTCTTTATTTGTGACCCTGAACCATTATCAGAAGAATACCAAGCAATTCTTATCCTAACATTTTTACCTTTATCACTATTAAAAAAGGCATATCCATTTCCTCTATATTTACTACCCCCGATAATTCCTCTAATTAACTGTTGAGCACCATATGATCCAGTTTTATTATGCTTAATTTCACAAGAACTACCTCCACTATTTTTTGTATAAGAAGAAACTGTAACGTTAGTACTTATCTCTAATCCTGAACTTGCTTCCCAACTTATTAAGAGTTCTTCAAATCCAGAATTGTTTAAAAGGTTAGCAGCAAAAGCATTTTTGGATTGTAAAAAAAGAAGAAAAAAAATTCCTAAGTAGATAATTTTTTTAATAATTGACATGCAAATAGTAAGTATCAATGCCACCATCATCATGGTGGACACGGACATAACGTAAGGTACAATTGCCCACATAACTTCCCCAATAAAGAGTCCCTGATTTGACTGCCTTAACTTCCAAAGATGAACTCTGCATATCAATGCCATTGTGAAAGTTGTAAATTCTGCCCACCCAAGTATGCTGAACTGCCCAAGTATAACCATAACCTTGGGTAAAGATTATTTTAGGATTCAGTGGCCAATTCCAATTACCTGAAGGATTAAATGGATCTCCATTACCGCTACAAGTAGAAGTAGAACAATTTTGATAGTCCATACCGCTTTTTAAATACTGAAAAGGATTTTTAGTTTGATCCCCTTCGGTAACAATAAAATGTAAATGGGTACCACTTGAATTACATGAAGGACCAGCAATCATCGAAGCGATACGTTCGCCTTCAGAGATATTTTTTATTTTAACTTCTTTACCTTTACCTTCTAAAATACCAATAATTGCTTCAAGTTCAGCCCTGGCTGAAGCCAGCAATTTCTGATAATTCGCCTCTTTACCTTTAGTTTCTTCCAAGAGGTTTTTGCGGTCTGCAACTTGCGCTGCCAACTGCTGTTTTTGCGTTGTTAATTGTTTATTTAATTTCGCTAAATCTGCCTGCATTTTTTCTTTAAGTTGTTTCTGCTCATCATAACTAGTTCGGGTCTGTTCCATGGTCAAAAGCATTTCCCGGTCGTGAAGTTGAACTGCTTGCAAATAGCGATAACGATTAATGAAATCAGCAAAACTTGCTGAAGACAAAAGGACGCCTAAAGAGTTTAATTTGCCTTGTTTGTAGGCTTGGGTAACTCGTGAGAGTAAGACACGCGAAAGAAAATTTAAAGAACCATCCAAACGGACAATTTTCTCTGAAAGGACTTCAATTTCCTTTTCTAAATTTTTTATTTGGACTTCGGTTTGTGAAATTTTCAACGCCGTCACCCGAATTTGGTTATCCATCAGGGAAATTTGCTGGGTTAAACTATCAGCTTGTTTTTGCAACAGCTCTACTTGAGCTTCATATTCTAAAATTTTTTTCTGCAGATCATCAACCTCCTCTGCCTTAGCTTTGGGAACAAAAAGGAAAATGAGGAATAGAGATAAAAGGGCAAAGGACAAAATTCTTTTCATCTGAACATCCGGCTAAAGCGAGAAACTGCCAAGATGCTGCCAAAAAAACCAACTAAAGTTCCCAGAGCCATAAGTCCAGCTAAAACAAAAAGAACGAAAGACAGAGGTACCGGCAGTAAAGGAATTCCCGCTAAAAATTTAACTAAAAACGGTGTAGCATATAAAAGTAAAAGGAAACCAGCCCCCCAAGAAATAAAAGCTGCCATTAAGCCATAAACAATTCCTTCTAAATAAAAAGGCCAACAGATATAACTAGTTGAAGCCCCTAAAAGTTTAAGAATTTCGATTTCATCTTTTCTTTGTGATATCTTCAAACCTAAAATAACAATAATAGTCAGAATTGAAACGAGAACCAGGAAAATCGCTAACATTAAACCAATTTTTCTGATTGTACCGACCCAGACAGTTAAAGCAACAATAACATCTTCCTGAAAAATTACATCCTCAACAATTTTTTCTTGTTTCAATTCCTCAGATATTTGTTTTAAAGAAGACAAATCGTAAGTAGAAACCTCTAAACTTGCGGGTAAAATCTTGGCGGTCACCATTTCCATTAATAATGGTTTATCTTTATTTTGCTCTTTATAAATATTTAAGGCTTGTTCTTTAGAAACAAATTCAACGCTTTTGACTTTGCTGTTCTCTTGAATTTTTGTTTTCAAAGTTTCTATTTCTTGCGTCTTGGCTTCGTCTTTCAAAAAAGCGCTTACTTGTGGCCGGGATTCAAAGTAACGAAGAACGGCTTCAGAACCAGCGCCTAAAAGGAAAAAAACACAAATAACAAACAAGGAAATTGAAACAATTAAAATTGCGGCTAAAGACTGATATGGTGAACGGAAAAGTCGGCGGCTTAAGGTTTTAATCATCTTTTTTATCCTCATGACGGCAATATTTACCTTCTTTCTCATCACGAATAATTTTGCCTTTTGAAAGTTCGATAACTCTTGCTTTTAGCGAATCAACAATTTCCGCATTATGAGTTGCCATTAAAACCGTGGTACCGCTTCGGTTGATTTCTTTAAAGAGTTTCATCATCTCCAGCGAAGTCTTGGGGTCAAGGTTACCTGTCGGCTCATCCGCTAATAAAATTTCCGGGGCAGTAATTACTGCCCTGGCTAAAGCAGTACGTTGTAATTCTCCTCCGGCCAATTGGGCGGGGAATAAATTTCCCCGATCACTTAAACCAATTAACGCCAGCATCTTTTCAATTCTTGAATTAATTTCTAAAGTACTAAGATGGCGAATCTGTAAAGGTAAGGCAATATTTTCCCAAACTGTCTTATCCCAAAGAAGTTTATAATCCTGAAAAACAACCCCCAACTTACGCCGCCAAAGATAAAGTTTGCGTCTGGGAATCTTACTGATCTTTTCCCCGTTTATGGCAATTTCCCCACCAGAAGGTAAATATTCTCCCAAAATAAGCTTAATTAAAGTTGATTTTCCTGCACCGGAAGGCCCGGTTAAAAAAACAAACTCACCTTTCTCAATTGAAAAGGTAATCTCTTCTAAAGCAGTTATTGGTCCAAATTTTCGCGCAACTTTTTCAAAACTTATCACGGGCAGTCCTTTGACTATGCTCAGGATTAATAACTTTTGCCACTTATTCTAAAATTTTAATCCTTCCAACATCCATTAACCAACCGGCTTTTTGGGCTTTCATTGTCTCCCCCCAAACTTGGACTTTTTTACCGACAAATTGATCAAGATCTAAGACAGAAGAAATGACATATACTGTCTGGCTGGGTCCACCTTCACGGATTATCTTGTGAGTCCCTTCACCCTCTAAGCCACCTGCTTCCAAACTACCAGTGGCAGTATCTTTAAAAGTGGAAACATCTTTTACCCCAAATTCACTACCTTTGACAATCTTATCTTTACTAACCGTACCCACAGTTGCTGATGCAGCGGAACTTTTTTGGTTTCTTTTAGCCAAAAAGTAACCACTGACAATTCCTGAAACAATAAAAAAAACAATCAAGACAAAAATAAAAGGATTTGCTGAAGATGGGCGAGCAATCTTAGTTAAAGATTCAGGAACAAAATTTGTATTTTCCTCCATGTTTTACCTCCCTTAATATTTCAAAAAATTATGCTTGATAGAGATTATACGGTTTAACCCCTAAAGTTTGACTTATTTAAACATACAACGCATAATTCCTACCTGGTTAAGAATAACATAACAATACTTTGACCACAAGACCGATTATGAATGAAGAAGTTTCAATTCAGCTTCAATAAAGCCATCAAGATCACCATCAAGAACCCCAAAAGGATCACTTACTTCATAATCAGTCCGTAAATCTTTAACCATTTTATAAGGATGCAAAACATAAGAACGAATTTGGTTTCCCCAGGCAGCTAATTTAAATTCACCCTTAAGGACTTTCTTTTCTTTTTCCCTTCTCTCTTCTTCAAGCTGCCAAAGTTTTGCCCTTAAAAGTTTTAAGGCAATTTCACGATTCCTTTCCTGATATCGTTCACTTTGACTGGTGGTAACGATACCTGTTGGTTTGTGGTGTAAACGAACTGCCGTGGAAACTTTTTGAACATTTTGACCGCCATGGGAAGAAGCACGAAAAAATTCCCACTCTAAATCTGCTTCCGGTATAGAAATTTCTTCAGTTTCTTCTATTTCAGGTAAAACTTCCACTAAGGCAAATGAGGTTTGCCTTAACTTGTCGGCATTAAAAGGGGATTGCCTCACTAAGCGATGAGTTCCTCGTTCACCCCGCAAATATCCATAAACATAAGGTCCGCTAATTGTCATCGTGACACTCTTAATCCCAGCCTCATCCCCGGGAAGTTGGTCCACAATATCTACTTTCCAACCTCTTTTCTCAGCAAACCGAAGGTACATTCTTTCCAACATTGAAGCCCAATCCATTGCTTCAGTTCCCCCTTGACCAGAATGTATTGAAAGAATTGCCGAACCTTTGTCATAAGGGCCAGAAAGATAAGTGGCAATTTCCATCTTTTCCATTTGTTTTTCTAAAGAGACAATTTCTTTTTTTAAATCTTCAATAAGTAAATTCGCTTCTTCTGAATTGGCAATTTCCTCTATTTCATTGATCCGCCGGGCTAAATTTTCAACCTGATTAATTTCTTCAGTTTCTAGAGATAAAAGTTTGGTTTTTTTTTGGGCTTCTTGAGTATCTTCCCAAAAACCAGGTTGACTTGTTTCAATTTCCAACCGCCGAACTTCGACTTTTTTCTCTTCAATTCTGAGACTCTTTTCAAGTAAGAGTAAGCTTTGTTTTAAATCTTTAATCTTTTCTATAATTTCATCCATATAATTGTTGTTCCTAATTGCTTCCACTCTCTGTTGCCACTTCTTCTCCCAGCCATTCTTTGCATATCTGGCGTTGGATAACTTTTAACTCCCGGGTAGGAAGTTCTTTAGCCGAATCAACAACTTCATTAACTTTACTTTTGACATCTTCCCGTATCTCCCGAGCAGGCTCTGCATAATCTGATGTTTCAAAAAATTGACTGCTTTTTTCCGCCGCCACTTGCAAAGTTTCCTTACCTTTAATTCTTTCAATCGCACTGCCTAAAACTTCTTCCGTTGATTTAACAAGGCCTGTTTCATCTTTAGGGATTTTACCTAAGATCGGCGAAAGCAATTCTTTAGCCTTAATCTTTCCATAAAGGAAAAGCCAACCAAGAACAATTACTGCCAAAAGTGAAATTAAGGTTAAACCTGCCCTTCTGGCAAGTGACGGTTCTTTTTTATCTTCGGCCATAAGAAAAATTAGGCAAGAAATAAAAATAAACAAAGGAAAAAATTAAAAGTAAGGAACCAATGATAATAAAAATTACCCCTAAAATTTTTCTGCCTAAAAATTTTTTAGGATTAACAACCACTGTTTTTTCCTTGGCTCTTAAAAAAGTCCTCTTTTCGTGCTTTTTCGTCATTGGCTATATTATACATCCGAATTTTATGAGAAGAAATATTCGTTAAAACTGATTATTGACAGAAGAAAAAAAATAAGCTTTACTTTCTAACAGGTATCAAGAGGACGAGGAAGGAACTAGCCTGATGATCCGTCCAGCAACCCTTCGACACGCTAGGGCAATTGCCCTTTCAGCTCGGGGTGCTAAAGCTAGACCCAAAAGGAACGATACGGTCCAATGTAAAGTGGGACAAAAAATTCGTTAAGCTCTCTTTTGGAGAGCTTTTTTGTTTGCTTTGCAATTCAATAATTCAATTATTATTAAGAATGTTTTTTTAAAAAAACTATTTAAACAAACGCAAACAACCCGCCAATAAACGCTCTTTGAGCCGCAGCAGAAACCTGCTAAGGCGAAAAGTAAGTTATGGCGATAATCCATATTATTAATGTTTATGAAAGGAGTCCAATGAACTACCAATATTTCACCTCAGAATCTGTGGCTGCTGGTCATCCTGACAAAGTTTGTGACCAGATATCCGATGCGGTTTTAGACGCAGCAATAAAAGCTTTTCCTAAATCACGGGTTGCTGTGGAAACTTTAGTCACAATTAACCAGATCTGCATGGCAGGGGAAGTTACTTGCCCGGAAAAACTGGACTTTGAAAATATTGCCCGCAAAGTCATTAAAAGACTTGGTTATACTAACCCCATTCTTAACTTTACCAATGAGTCACCAGTTAACGTCTATATCCATCAGCAATCACCTGACATTGCCATGGGCGCTAATGTCGATGGTGCGGGTGACCAAGGCATGATGTTTGGCTACGCTTGTAATGAAACCAAAGAACTAATGCCTTTGCCGATTATTCTTTCCCACCGCTTAGTTGAAAAAATGGATGAACTCCGGGAAAATGGCAAAGTTCCTTGTCTTCGGCCTGATGGTAAAAGCGAAGTTAAAGTCAGATATGAAAGCGGCAAGCCGGTAGCAGTAGAAAAAGTAGTCTTAGCTGTTCCGCATGATCAGTGTGTTACTAAAGAAGACTTACAAAAGATTTTATATAAAGAAGTCATTGTTCCGGTTTTAGAGCCTTATGGATTTTCCGTTACCGAAGATAACTGTATTTTAAATGGCACCGGTAAATGGGAAATTGGTGGACCAGCTACTGATACCGGGGTTACCGGCAGAAAAATTGTCGTTGATTCTTATGGCGGAATGGCAAGGATTGGCGGGGGCGCTTTTTCCGGTAAAGACGTAACTAAAGTTGACCGTAGCGGCGCATACGGCGCCAGGTACGTAGCCAAAAATATTGTTGCTAACGGACTGGCTGACCGTTGTGAGGTTCAAGTGGCGTACGTGATTGGCATTGCTAAACCACTAACAGTGGCCATTGAGACTTTTGGCACGGAAAAGAAAGAGCTGAAGTTAATTGAAGATTTTGCCGGAAAAATTCTTGATCTTTCGGTGCGCGGCATTATCGAAGGCTTAAATTTGAGACAGCCGATTTATGAAAAAACCGCGGCTTATGGCCACTTTGGCCGTGAGGAATTCCCTTGGGAAAAAGTAGTGAAGATGTAAAATTATTTATCAATACCTGTAGAGACGCCCCGGCGGGGCGTCTCTACGTTTAATATCGCACCTTCTTTCTCTAATTTCTCTCTTTGTTTTCCCTCGCCTCCAAAAACATAACCTGGTGATAATCTCCCATCTTTAAAAGTTACTCTATGGCAAGGAATATTTTGAGGATCAGGATTACAATGAAGAGCAAAGCCTACGACTCTTGGAGTTGTACCCGCTTTTTTGGCAATTTCACCATATGAAGCAGTTTTCCCTTTTGGAATTTTTTTAACTTCTTCATAAATCTTGTCAAATATTTTCCCCATCATGAATATCCCAGCCTAATTTCAACAATTTTTTTTCCAGTTTTTCCGGGTGGCGGCTAAAGAAAGACCTTTT
>JAMCYY010000081.1 GCA_023473205.1 Patescibacteria group bacterium | reverse complement strand
GGTTCTTGCCGAACTCCTGGCTGTTTAGTTTTGTTTTATGTCGCCTAAACAACCTGTAACGGTCAAGCCCTCTACGACTTTCAATCCAATAAAAAAGCCCGCACCCACGAAAAATCCTTCGTGAATACGGACTTTGTTACCTCTAAATTAGGTCAAAACTCCGTCTATTATTTTTTAGCCAATCTCTTCTTGGCTTTTTGACTGAGAATTCTTATTGTCTCTTCCTTTTTACCTCTTATTAGGTTTAGTGAGTTTTTTATTTCAATTGCAAGTTTTGTTTCACCTGCACCTTCCGCTAGGGTAATCAAAAAATCGGGTGGAACAGCAACAAAAGCGTTTTCTGGATGGTAGGTGTGGTAATAAAGAGGAAATTTTCCTTGTGCAAACTCACTACTTATCCCAGAAGTGGTTGTACTATACGTTACTAGGTCACTCGCTTTCTTTGGTTCGATTTGAATTAAAAGTTTGTTCATGCACCACCTTTATACCATATAGGTTGGATGGTTGTCAAGTGTCCAGATTTTCTTACCCAAACGAGGAGACTACGATTACTATTTAACGCACCCCAACAATAGATTTTTTGAATAGGGTAGTGTCTCCCTTCGGTTCTGCTTATACGAGAGCAATCTAGGTCTTACCAGCTTCAAACGTTATAAAAAGAAGCACAAAATATTGTGTTCTATGTCACGTCTTTGTCACTTACTTTATCTGTTTTCTCTCTAAGTAGAGAGATTAGGTTCAGCTTTAAGTTGTTTTAACTCTGCAATCATCTGCAATATTTCTTCATACGAGGCTTTTTCAATTAGCTTATCAAGCCTAGTTTTTCCTGGTGGGGTAATATTTACTTGAGTAGCAGTGATATTTTTATCAAGTCCCAGCGCCAGGCGTTCTTGTTCAAGTCCTGATGTTATTAGCCTTCTAGCTTCTTCAATATTGTTTATCTCCAATTCACTTAATTTTTCCAATCCTTTCTTTTGAAGTAACTTAGCATCCTTTTGTTGTCTTAATCGAATATCAACCTCGCTTTCAACTGCCTTTTGTTGAGCTTGAGAAATTATTTGTTTAAGGTAATCACCTCTAGCGCCTTGCCAACCCCTAGCTTTTGTCCTGGTGCGGGAATTGGATGGGATATTTTTATCTCTGAAAAAATTAGCAACAGATAACCAATTACCAGTAATAAATTCCTGTCTTAGTTTCAACCAATCGTATTTTCTCATCCTAAGCAGATTATAACTATTTAGGTGTTTTTCTGATAAAATTACTGCAGATAGATATTGATACGAACATGTCAACTGATAAGAAGACTATAAAATCATACGATGACTACGCTAAAAAGTGGGCAGATAAGTTGAGAAGTGGTCAAAATCTAGCGCACAAATACCTTGAAAAACCTGCCATGTATTCCAAACTACCAGACTTGAAAGGTAAGTCGGTAATTTGTATAGGGTGTGGAACTGGTGAAGAGTGCGAACACTTAAAAACCTTGGGTGCGGACAGAGTTGTGGGGATTGATATCTCTCAAGGTTTAATCGAAGTTGCCAAGAAAAGTTTTCCTCAAATTGAATTTCAGATTATGGATATGGAAGAAATTACTCTTCCAGAATTTTCTTTTGATTTTGCATATTCAAGCCTTACTCTCCACTACGTAGAAGATTGGACAAAAACACTTAAATCAATTTATAAAGTTTTAAAGCCTGGGGGAGTGTTACTTTTTTCAACACACCATCCTGTTAAGTGGAGTGCAGATGTTAAACGGGGAGACGAAAAAGACACCTTTCTTCTGGGCTATACAAAATTCAAACAGAAGGATGATTGTGAAGTTTATGGTGATTATTTAAACACCAGAAAAATAAACGATGTTTGGTTTGGTGACTTTGAAGTTAGCTACTACCACAAACCGTTATCCTCAATCTTTAAAAATATTCTTGACTCTGGATTCCAAATAACCGATTTCCTGGAACCAAAAGCTGTTGAGGAAGCTAAAACTGAGAAAGTGAATTTTTGGAAAATTCACCAGAAGATTCCTTTGTTTATGATTTTCGAGCTTAGGAAGATATGAGAGAAAAATACTACCATCGAAAGCTAATTAGAGATAGAATCCCTGAACTCATAACTACATCGGGAGACGAATTTGAAACTAGAGTGATGGATGAAACTGAGTTTGAAAAAGAGCTAAAAAAGAAATTGGTTGAAGAGGCGAGAGAACTATTGGAAGCTCCCGAAGATGAGCTAATTAACGAGTTAGCCGATGTTTTAGAGCTTACCAAAGCCATAGCGTCTCACCATAAAATAGATTTTGGGGATGTTGAAAATTATCAAGCAGAAAAAAGAAAGAAACGGGGCGGATTCTCAAAGAAACTTTTTCTTATTTGGTCAACTGGCAAATCAGGGCGCTAATATCTAGAAGGCGAGGTTATAATTATGTAAGAAGGTGTATTGAGCACAAAGGTTATCCTTGAAAATTAGTTGCATGATTTTTCAACTGACCAAATTACAATAAGAATTACCTATCCCTTGGGAGAACTTTGCTAATGGCGTTGGCTGAAAAAGTGGTTTAATTTTTACTTCTTGATAACTATTACCTTCGACAAAATCATTTCTAAATTGATTTGAACAAGTAGTTTCAATTCGGATTTTGTCCTGATCAATCCCTGAATATGACCCTAATCCTAAAATGTGAGTAAGTTGATCGTGAAGCAACATTGAAAGATAATGGTCAATATTGTTTGGGAAAACCAGATAACAACAGTCAAGCCCTTTAAGTTGATATTAAAGACGAGCAACACTGGTGTTACCAAAAGCAAAACCGTAAATTCCCATTATTTTTGTTTCAACTCGTAATAAGTATTTTTACCTTTGCCTTTTCTTTCAATCAAGCCTAATTTTATCAGCTTGTTAAAATCTTGAGTTCTGGTCGCTTTGGCTCTTTCCGTCAGTTGAGCATAATCACGGTCGGCGACAAAACCTTTTTCCCTTATCGTCTCAAGTATTTTTAAATGATAAGGCTGTAATTTTGTTTGAGGAGTGGTTGCAATATTGGGAATAAGTGCTTGAACTCGTAAAAGTTCATCGATGATTCCTTCAGCAAAATATTCAAGCCAAGCAGTAAAATCAATCTTATCTACCAAATCATAGTAATCGCCATACTCTCCAACCATTTGAAAATAGCGGGTGACGTTTTTGTTGTAGTAATTTTCAAAACTAAAAAGATTGAAGGTGTTAAGCCCAATCGCGGCTAGCAAAACCTTTGTCGCTAGACGGGTAGTTCTACCATTGCCGTCCATGAAAGGATGAATAATAACCATCTGTTTATGGAAGATCCCGGCAAGGATGAGTGGATCAATAGCTTCATTATTATCGTTAACGAAATTGATGAGATCCTTAATCAGTTGATTTACCTCTTTGACGTCAGGTGGCAGGTACACAACTTTTCCGGATTTGGGATCGTTGACCACCACCGGTTTCTTTCTTGGTTTTCCCGATTCAAACGAAGGAAGCAATCCCTCTGTCACTTTTTTTTGAATTTCCAAAACAAGACCAAGCGATAGTCTTATTTTCTCCGTTTCAATTTTCTTGTTTAAGTCTTGAAGTGCTTGGTTATAATTTAGGACTTCTTTTTCACTTTCACGAATATGAGCAGGTTTGGACTTAAGAATTCTTTTTACTTCAGTAAGAGGTAGAGGGTTCCCTTCAATACTTGTTGAAGCATGAGTTGAAACAGCTTGAGCAATCTTTTCAAATTCTACTAAGACAATATTAGGAAATCTTCTGTCGTTTAATTCACTAACTAACGAGTTTATCCGTTTAATATTAGCAAGAAGACAATCCGTAATTGTATATTTTGGTTTAAACATATAGTCAAATAATAGTCGAATAATAGTCGATTGTCAATAACCACTACGATAAGATTTTAAACCTAATTCCATTAGTTTGTCGTATGATTGAATTAAGCAGTCGAATAAGTGTTCCACCCACGGACCTGTGGGCTCACATATCACTGGAAAGTTTCAAGCTAAACTACCACCTTGTGTTGGCTTATAAAATACTTTTCTTACATTATTCCCAAACAAAAACTTTAATAGATTAACAGACTCAAAAAGTATATAATTTTTAATAATATAGTTATGCTCAGATTAAATGATCTAACAATTAACAATCCTTCCATTCATCAAATTTTGCCTTTAATTGATTTGCATTTTCATTCTTGCTATTCAGATGGAGCTCTAACTCCGGAAGAATTTTTAGAACAGGTTTCCCCAAAAAAGTTTGCTTTAGTTTCTATCACTGATCATGATTCCTTTTCGGCTTATTCTAATGATTTCTTAAAATTAGCAAAAAAAAATCAAATTTATGTTTTACCAGGAGTAGAAATTTATTGTGACAGTGACCTGGATATCCTTGTTTATGACTATGAAGCTAATGTTGTCTCCAAAGAATTTGAAAGTGATATCAAAAATTTAATTACTAAAATTATTCAAAAAAGAAAATTAGCTGCCAAAAAAGTTTTAAACACCATTAAAGATTATCTTACTAAAGAAAATAACCTTTTTCCTTGTTTGAATTGGACTAAATGGTCAGAAACAGAAAAAAATAAATTTTTAAACGACCTTAATTTTGATAATCTAACGAAAATAAATTATCAAACCATGAAAATTGATAATGTTAAAAGAAATTTTGTTTTTAATCTTAACTTTATAAAGCTTCTCTTACTTTTAGGAATAATAGACACTGATATCATTAAAAATAAAGAAGGGGTCACCACTCCAGCGGAGATAGAAAAAGTGGTCAAAAAAGCTTTTTTTAAAGAAGTAATTACTTGGAAGTATGATGACCCGGGAAACATTGACAAAAACTTACTTACAGAATTAGGCCAATCCGGCTTGAACACTGTCCTCGCCCATCCAGGAAAGTCAGTCTATTGTGTCTTAGATAAAGAGACAGTAACTGAAAAAGATTTTTGTGATTTTATAATCCAAATGGTTACCGAATATCATATCGGCGGAGTAGAAATTGACTATCGTAATTATCGTGACCAAAAACTAAACTATAATTTATTAGCAGAGCAAACACTTAAAAAACTCTCCCATAATTCTCCTCATCCTTTATTGGCAACAGCCGGTTCTGATACTCACCGAAAAATTATCAACTAATTACTTATGACGAAAGAGAGTGCCTTCCCAAGAATCCATGTTGCCATTATGAAAAAATCCTGGAAACTGACAGGAAAAATTTTATCCGGCGAGAAAAAGATTGAAAGATGAGTAAAATCACACTACAAAGTTTTTCGAAAATTGACCTTCAAGGAAAAGAATTTAAGGGGGTTCATTTTGTAGGTTGTAGTTTTTTAAATATGGAGCTTAGGTTTACCATCTTCGAAAACTGTTCTTTTTCTGATTGTAACTTTGAAAAATGCCTTTTTAATAATACTTCTTTCGAAGGCTGCTCTTTCCCGGGAACCAAATTAAGCTGGTTTACTTTTGAAAAAAAATCCTTAAATTTAATAAAATGTAATTTTGACCAAGCAATTATTAAAGGCAGTATTTTCCAAGACGTTGACCTCTCCTACTTTAGTTTTCAAAAAACAGATTTGGAAAGCAGTGTTTTTTCCCGCTGTCAACTAAAAAAAACCAACTTTCAGGGAGCAAATTTAGAAAAAGTCATCTTTGACCACTGCTTGCTCTTAGAAACAAACCTAGAAGAAACTAAGCTTAATGGTACCAGTTTTCCCAATTCCAAAATCAGCAAAACTATTTTAGATTTTGATGGCTTTTTGCAAATTGGTAGCAGCTTGGGATTTACTTTGAATAAAATTGATTTTACTGCCTAATTGCCACTTTGAAAGCTTCGGAAAGATCATCTACAAAAATAAATTCTAATTCTTTTTTCACCTCGAGCGGTAAATCTTGCAAGTCTTTTTTATTTTCCTTAGGCAAAATTATGCTTTTTACTCCCGCTCTTCGCGCCGCTAAAACTTTTTCCTTAACTCCACCAATTTCTAAAACTTTACCCCGAAGAGTAATCTCTCCGGTCATAGCGACATCCCGACGCGTTGGCTTTTGGGTCAAAGCAGAAACTAAAGCGGTCGACATTGCCACTCCGGCAGAAGGACCATCTTTAGGAACTGCTCCTTCAGGAACATGAATATGAATATCTAAATTGCGGGAAAAGTTTTCCTTAAGACCTAATTCTTTATAATGGCTTCTGGCAAAAGTCAGGGCGGCTTGAGCCGACTCTTTCATCACGTCCCCCAACTGTCCGGTTAAAATTAACTGTCCCCGTCCGGGCATTAAAGCCACTTCCACAAAAAGCACTTCTCCACCGGCTTCAGTCCAGGCCATGCCTGTGGAAACTCCCACTTCATCTTTTTTTTCTAAAACAGTTAAGCCAAAGCGTGGTGGCCCTAAAAATCGGCGGACTTGTGAAGCAGTAATTTCTTTTTCCGCCAATCCTTTGTTTTCGGCTATCTTTCTGGCAATTTTTCGACAAACTGAAGCAATGCTTCTTTCTAAATTCCTAACACCCGCCTCCCTGGTATAGCGTCGAATAATTTCTAAAAGAGCTTCCCGGGAAAGATGATAATCAGTTTTATTTAAACCATTTGCTTCTATTTGTTTAGGCCAAAGATAACTTTTCGCAATATTAAACTTTTCTTCTTCCGTATAACCAGGGAAACGAATCACCTCCATACGGTCACGTAAAGCTGGAGGCACGGTATCCAAAAGATTACCCGTGGCAATGAAAAAGACTTTTGAAAGATCAAAAGGCACCTCTAAATAGTGGTCAGAGAAATCTTTATTCTGTTCTGGATCTAAAACTTCCAGCAAAGCCGAAGAGGGATCCCCACGGAAATCCGTACCAATTTTATCAATTTCATCCAGCATAAAAACCGGATTATTTGTCCCCACATTTTTCATCCCCTGGATAATTCGTCCTGGAAGCGCGCCGACGTAAGTCCGGCGGTGTCCCCGAATTTCCGCTTCATCTCTCACCCCGCCTAAAGAGGCTCTGATGAATTTTCGTCCTAAAGCCCGGGCAATTGATTTGCCAATCGAAGTTTTTCCTACCCCGGGCGGCCCAATAAAACAAAGGATCGTTGGTCCACTGCCCATTTCTACCTTTTGTTTACCTTTTTCATTTTGCCCTTTTAATTTCATTACTGCCAGGTACTCCAAAATTCTTTCTTTAATCTTCTCCAATCCATAATGATCTTCATCTAAAACTTTTTTGGCTTTATCTAAACTAACTTCCACAGAGCTTTCCACCGCCCAAGGCAGAGCCACTAACCAATCAAGATAAGTACGGACATACCCTACCTCAGGATTATTGGGAGACATTTTTTTAAGCCGAGATAATTCTTCCAGGGCTTTTTTATGAACTGCCTCCGGCATCTTTGCCATTTCAATCTTGTCCCTTAATTCCTTAATTTCCTTTTCATCCTCTTCATCCTCAATGCCAAGCTCACCTAATTCTTTATCAATGGTTCTCTTTCTTTCGCGCAAAATTGCTTCCTTCATCCCTTTGTCAAAACGAGCTTGAGTTTTGTTAGCAATTGATTTTTCCAATTCTAAGATTTTAATTTCATAAGACAATCTTTCCGCAACTCTTTCCAATCTTTCGTTAATCGAAGAAATTTCCAAAAGCTTTTGTTTATCACCTGGTTTAAGATCTAAAAGGGCGGCAGTTTGGTTTGACAGCTCTTCATAAGAAACCCCGGAAAGGATTTTCATTAAAATCATGACATCAATTTGTTTACCCAAGTTGAAAATTTTTTGAATTTGCTCGGTAATATGTTTCGCTAAGGCTTTAGTTTCATCGTTTTCTTCAACAATTTCTTTATCTTCCTTTACCGAAGCAACAAAATATGGTTCTGTTTGTAAAATTTTTTTAATTTCGACCCGCGTTAGCCCACGAATTAAAGCATGAATGTTACCATTACTTTCAATTAAATGTTCAATTGTTGCCAAAGTCCCCGAACTAAAGAAATCTTCTTCATTGGGGATTTCTGTTTTGAAATTTCTTTGACAAACAAAACAAACTAATTTATTACCTCTGAAGGCAGCGGAAATCGCCGCGTTAGATTTAACCCGCCCAAAAGTTAAGGGAATTTCGGTCTGAGGAAAAATCACTACATCTCGTAAAGCAACCAGAGGAACATTCAAATCTTTTACTTTTTCCATGGTTTAGCAGTTTATCATTACGATTGCTAATTGTCAACCCCTAAATTGAAGAAATTTCAATCATGAATAACAACTTTGGTTCCTGGATTATTTTTATCAGCGGTTACTGAATTCTTTCCTTCTGGTAAAATTGGTGTCGTCCAATAAAAAAGTTTTTCTGCCACCACCGTCGGAAGATTAACACAGCCATGACTCATGGGATGACCAAAATTATTATGCCAATAAGTTCCATGAAGGCCAAAACCTTTATAAAAATACATCGTATAAGGAACATTCGGCAAATAATAATAAGTATGGTCTTCTTTGTTACCTCCTGACATTTTGGTGTATTTAAATTTACTCCAAATGTTAAATTCTCCTGTAGGAGTTTTCCCCCACTTTCCAGAGGAAACCAAAGATTCTAAAAATTTGTTATTACCATCCCAGGCAGTTAATTTTTGTTCAGAAAGATCAACTTCAATCCATTTGTCACTTCCGGTATTTTCTCCCAAAACCTGTGTCTGAAAAGAAGGAGATAAGGCCGCTAAAGGAGCATTAATTACTTGATCTATAAAGTAAGCTGCCCTTTCATTAGGGTCAAAATCTCCGGTTACTCCATTGAAATCACAACCACAACCACTAGTTTTATTCATAAAATTAAAAGCCTTAAGGCTTACTTGAAGGATACCAATAGCTAAAAGAACAATTATTGGTAAAAAAGAAAGAAAGACCTTATTACTTTTTCGCATAAATTTAGAATAGCAAATGAAAGCGTTACATTCAACAGGTGTAATGGATAAGTAACGATAATTAACCAGACTAACCAAATTATCCTGATTGACCTAATTACTCTAAACAAGATAGCAAGGTGATGCTCCTCTTGAAAATTTCCTTTATTGACTCTAAAATACACCCTATGTCAACGATTACCACTAATGATTTGAAAAAAGGGGTCTGCATTATTAATGCTGATGCCCCTCATCTCGTGGTTGAAAAAACTTTTGTTTCTCCGGGAAAAGGCTCTGCTTTTTGCCGGACAAAACTTAAAAATTTAAAATCTGGCAATGTTATTGAATTTACTTATAAATCAGGAGAGAAAATTGAAGAAGCACCAGTTGAAGTAAAAGAACTTCAGTATCTTTACCGAGACAATGATGACCTTTCCTTTATCAACCCTCGGACTTACGAACAAATTACCTTAAAACTGGATATGGTTGGGGATTTGATCTCTTTGATGAAAGAAGGAGAAATTTATCAAGTTTACCTTCTAGACAATCAAGCCATCTCTTTAAGGCCTCCTTTAAAAGTAAGACTTAAGGTCACTCATAGCGAAGCTGGAGCCAGAGGTAATACTGTTACCGGAGCGACTAAAGAAGTTGAAGTAGAAACAGGCTACAAATTGCAAGTGCCCCTTTTTATAAAAGAAGGTGATACTATCTCGATTAATGTCGAATCAAAACAATACGTTGAAAGAGTTTAACTTCTAAGGTTCTTACCCCACACTTACCACTTTCCAATTTGATATTCATTGCTGATTTTTAATCTCATGGCGGACATGCAATGGCATGAACCTGCCTATGAAGATTTCACCGACAATCATTTTAATCACTTTTTTCGCCGTCACCTTATTTTGGCTAATTATTAATAGCAGACTTTGGCTTAATAATTCTCTCTTTGGAATTCTAATCGTGGTTTTCTCCGTTATTTTGAGTCTTCAAGCAGTTCTCACCCTTTTTTGGATGCTCTATACTTGGGAAGACCCAGAAAAAGCGCGCAGTTACCGTTCACCCAGAAATCTTTCTGTCCCGGCTTACTCTTTTACCGCCTTCCTGCCAGCGCGCCATGAAGAAAAAGTAATTAGCGATACCATCCAGGCAGTTAATAAAATTGATTACCCGAATGATCTAAAGGAAATTATTATCATTTGCCGAAATGATGATGAAGAAACCATAAAAAAAGCCCAAACCACAATTGAAAAACTAAAGAATCCTAAAGATCGGAAGAGCGT
>JAMCYY010000074.1 GCA_023473205.1 Patescibacteria group bacterium | reverse complement strand
GTTTGGGAAAATGACGTGGGCTAAAGCCCACTACTACATTAGGTATTTTTTTTAAAATAATTTATAACAATCTCAGTATCTGTTGGGGTGGCGGACTTTGATTTTTCTTGTTTTTTCTTGTGATGGATTTTATTGGAGAACAAAAATACTTTTGACTATTGGGGTTTTGTTGTCAGTTGTTTCGGGGTAAAAGACAAAGACTTTTTGGCCATCTTTTAAATCTTTAACTGCGAGCTTGGCTTTTGCATCTTTAAGAGAGGAGAAAAGGGTTGCTTTATCAACTTTTAACTGGATACTTTTATCTTGGTCTTTAAGAGGAGTCAAGGTAAAAGATGAATTTTTACTGTCAACTTCACTTAATATTCCCATAACTAATTTTCTTTTTGGGATTGGTTTAGTTGGAGCAGGAATTACTACGACTCTTTTAGCCTCTAAAATTTCATTATCACTTAAACTCCCCATGGCAATAATTTTATCATCAACGGCCAGTTCCTTTGATTTGATTTCTTTTTTATTTGCACCAATAATGGTTGTTTCTTCAGTCAACCGAACTCTTTCTTTACCGCGGAAATTATTAATGGTCAAGGTGGAGTCTGTGATTTGACTGATTGTCCCCACAAAAGCTTTTTTTTCAATTTTTTCTTTGATTTCATTAACTTTTTCTTTGATGGCATCTCTGATTTCCTTTACTTTTTCATCTTCAACATTAGTGGGAATAGCTGAAGGACTGGCAGTTTTGGTGACTGATGGGGTAGTGGTGATCGTACTAGTAGGTTTGGGTGTAAGACTGGCTTGAGGAGTAACAGATTGAGCTCTTGCCTTGGAGCTTAAAGCGTAAAAGGCAAAGCTAAAAACTATAGCGTAAAGCGTAAAAGTTTTAACCAAGTTAGACTTGGTTTTAAGTTTTAAACAATAGTTTTGACTTTTGTTTATCCCGTCAAATTTTTTACAATTTACGGGGACTTTTAAATTTTGAGTTATCTTCATATTTCTACCGTGCTATAAACTACAGTAATTGTTTTGGTAATTGTATCACCGTTTTCCGAAACAGAGTTTACTTCAATTTCATTTTCACCGGAAACTAAATTAACTTCGGTTTCAAAATTACCTTTTTTATCTGCCTGAATAATTTTCTCTCCTTTTTCCGTGATAATGGCAACCCAGGAAGATGGTGGACAAATTCCTGAAAGAGTGATTTTGCTGTCATTAACTAAAGATTCATCCATAGGTGAGATAAGGCTTAAGGCGGGTGAGACAGGAGTTGAAGTAGGAGAAGAAGAGTTGTCAGCCAAAGGTGATTCAATCTGATTGGCGGTTTGAATTGACTTGCGGGCATTATAAAGGCCAAAGGTGGCAATCAGTCCGATACCAAAGCCAATGAGAATTGATAGCAATACTTCTTTTTTCATTTTGATGCCAATATCTTAAGTAAAAAAAAGTCACTTGTCAAGGAAAGAGAAAGGATGGTATGATAAGCGATATGGATATTACGTATTTGGGTCTATCAGCATTTCGTCTTAAAGGCAAAGCAGTTACTTTAGTTACTGATCCATTTTCTTCAGCAATGGTTGGCTTTAAATTCCCCAAAACAGAAGCAGAAATCGTGACTCTCTCCCATCAACATGAAGACCACTCTTTTGTTTCCGGAATTGAAGGTAGTCCTTTTGTTGTTTCCTCGCCCGGGGAATATGAAGTTAAGGACGTTTCTCTTTTTGGTTATCCTTCAACCCACAATACCGCCTCTAACAATGAGTTGGGGGAAAATATAATCTATTTGATAGAAATGGATGGCTTCAGACTTTGCCATTTGGGTGATTTGGGAACAATTCCTTCTACTAAAGTTATGGAGGAAATTATTGGGGTTGATGTTTTAATGGTTCCGGTGGGTGGAGTCGTTACCCTTGACCCAGAGAAAGCAGGTGAAATAATTTCCCAAATTGAGCCTTTGATTGTTTTACCCATGCATTATAAAACTCCGGGAATTAATGAAGAAGTTTATGGAAAGATGGCTAGCATCGAGGATTTCTTAAAAGAAATGGGTGCTGAAACTGCCGAACATCTTGATAAGCTTTCTCTTAACAAAGATAAACTGCCCCAAGAAACAAAAGTAATTGTCCTTGAAAGAAAAGGATAACCTTTACCAAAAATCAAATATCAAAATGTAATGTAAAATGTAAAATTTTGCATTTTGCCCTTTGAATTTTGGTTTTTTAATATGGTTGATATTAAAGTTCCTCCTCACTCTCAAGAGGCGGAAGCCTCAATTTTAGGCGCTATTTTAATTGATAAGGATGCCATTATTAGCGTGGCGGAATTTTTGCGGCCAGAACATTTTTACAATGAGATTAATGGTGCGGTTTTTAAGGCAATTTTGGATCTTTATGAAGAGAGGTCGCCAATTGATATTGTTACCTTAAGTGAAAAGCTGAAAAAAAATCATGATTTAAATAAGTTGGGTGGATCTGCATATTTAGCGGAATTAGTTAACAAAGTTCCAACTGCCGCAAATGCGGAAAAATATGGACTTATTGTCAAAGACCTTTGTGTTAAAAGACAGCTTATTAAAGCGGCGGGAAAAATTGCAGATAAATGTTTTGATGAAGGAACGGAAGCCGGGGATGCTTTAGATTTGGCAGAAATGGAAGTTTTTTCTCTTTCACAAAAACATTTGCGGCAAAGTTTTTTGCCAATTAAAGATGCTCTTTCCGAAAGTTTTGACCGTTTAGATGAGCTTCACAAAAGGGCTGGTGGGCTTAGGGGAGTGCCTTGTGGTTTCCATGATCTGGATAATCTTTTAGCCGGTTTGCAGCCCTCAAATTTGTTAATTTTAGCGGCACGTCCGTAAGTAGGGAAGACTGCCTTTGCTTTGAATATTGCGCGTTATGTTTCAGTTGATTATAAAATACCAGTTGGTGTCTTTTCTGTGGAAATGAGCAAAGAAGAATTAACTGACCGACTTTTGGTCAGACAATCGGAAATTGATGCCTGGAAACTTAAAACCGGTAAGCTCGAAGAAGATGATTTTACTCGTTTTTCTGAGGCAATGGGAGTTTTAGCTGATGCGCCTTTATATATTGATGACACCCCGGGAATTTCTCTTTTGGAAATGCGCACTAAAGCCAGAAGATTACAGGTTGAAAAAGGTTTGCAACTTTTGGTGGTTGATTATCTGCAATTAGTCCGTGGCAGAAATTTAGAAAATCGGGTTCAGGAAGTGGCAGAAATTTCCATGGGTTTGAAAAATTTAGCCAGGGAATTAAAAATTCCTGTCATTGCTTTATCCCAGCTCTCCCGCGCCGTTGAGTCCAGAGGCGGGTCTAAACCAAGGCTTTCTGATCTTCGTGAAAGTGGTTCAATTGAACAGGATGCTGATGTGGTAATGTTTCTATATCGGGAAGACGAAGACAATTTAGAGAATATCACTTTGGAAATTGCTAAACACCGTAATGGTGCCACTGGTTTAGTGCGCTTGCGTTTTGTCCCTTCAAGGGTTTCCTTTTACCCCATGGAGACAAGGAGAGAAAAACAGTAAATTTCAAATATCTAATTTTAAATTTTGTGAAGAAAATCAAATACTTATCTTTGTTTTTTGTTTTCTTTCTTTTAACTCTTCTTTTAGCAAGAAAATATACTTTAGTCACTGCGGATTTGGGGAGACACCTAAAAAATGGGGAAATTATTTTACAGGAGAAAAATTTTTCTGTCTTATATAAGAATTTTTATTCTTATGTAAACCCGGATTTTCCTTTCATTAACCACCATTGGTTGAGTGGGGTAGTCTTTTTTCTGGTGAAGCAGTTTTTAGGTTTTACTGGCTTATCATTTTTTTTTGTCTTAGCCAACCTCATTACTTTATTTTTATTTTTTGATTTAGCCAGGAGAAAAACCAGTTGGGGTACCGCCATTGTAATTTCCTTAATTACTTTACCTCTTTTAGTAAGTAGGTCAGAAATCAGGCCAGAGGTTTTCAGTAGTTTATTTTCTGGCTTATTTTTGTGGATATTAATAGGGACTAGGGATGGCTGGCTTACTAAAAGATGGCGTTGGTTACTGCCGATTTTGGAAGTAATTTGGATTAACCTTCATGTTTATTTTTTCCTAGGCTTTTTTATAATTTTGGTTTTCTTTTTTGAAGAACTGATTAAAAAAGAGAGAAAGGTAAAAAACCTACTTGACTTAGTAATTTTAGGGATAATAACGGGGATAACGGGACTAATTAACCCCGCGGGGATTAAAGGATTGCTTTATCCTTTAAGAATCTTTGAAGGTTATGGCTACCGGCTTTTTGAAAACCAATCAGTTTGGTTTCTAGATAAGATTGTTGGTTATCCGCCTAATTTATATTTCAAAATTGCTTTTGGTATTTTGGTTATAAGTTGGGTTTATGTCTTTATAAAAAGAAAGAAAATAATGATTGGTAATTTACTTTTCACTTTTTTCTTTTCTTATCTTGGCTGGACCGCAGTTCGTAATTTTGCCTTATTTGGTTTTTTTGCCCTAATGATAATTGGGGAAAATTGTGAAGATAAGGAAAATCAGGAGAGACAGGAAGACCCCAACAAAGAGACTGTTAAAAATTTTGCTTGGTTATCTCTGGCAGTTTTTGTTCTTTTTATATTTTTTTTACTAAATCCTTCTTATTGGATAAGCAGAGTTAAACCAGGATTAGGGCTGGAAAAAGGTGATCCTAAGGCAGCAGAATTTTATTTAAAAGAAGGCCTTAAAGAACCAATTTTTAACAATTATGACAATGGCGGATATTTAATTTATTATCTTTATCCAGAAAAAATTTTTGTGGATAACCGGCCAGAAGCTTATCCTGCTAAGTTTTTTGATGAAATTTATATTCCGATGCAGGAAAAGAAAGACCAATGGGAACAGAAGGACAAAAAATATAATTTCAATACGATTTTCTTTTATCGAAATGATTTAACTTCTTGGGGGCAAAATTTTTTAGTGGAAAGAATTAAGGATTCTTCTTGGGCGCCGGTTTATGTTGACGAGGATAGCATTATCTTTGTCAAAAGGAATGGAGAAAACAAAAAAATTATTCAAAACTTTGAGTTACCCAAAGAGATGTTTTCACTGACAAAATAATTCGATTAAAATGTTAGACTTAAGATAATGCCGGAAAGTGACGTTCAAAGCTTGAAAAGTAGTGAGAGAAAACATAGCCAAATGCCAGTTGAGGTAAGCTCTCGCCATGAACTTAACCAGGGTGAAATTGCTGCGGGAACTTCGTGGGCAGATAGGGCAAGAATAACAAGAATAGAATCTGAAATTCAAGCGATGGTGGAGGCACCTAAGCCTTTAGTTAAGAAAAGGGCGGAGGAGAGGCCGTTTCAGCGTAGTTGGGTGCAAAATGTCTTTGATTCTCTCAGTTTTCCTTCGAATGAGGATGGCATAAAAGTTTTTACTCAAGCCGCTGCCCTCACTAACCGCGGCCATTAGCAACGTCGCTACCATTGAAATTTTAAAAATGGCTGATTTCGGGGCTGTGGTGGGTGAAAAAATTAATACGGTTGTTTCCGGGGGGATAGCATTGGCAGCGTTAGGTTTTTTGGCGACAACTTGGGGTTCAGTGGCTTTGGCTTCGTGGATTCACGAAAAAGAAAGAGCTAACCGCATTTCTTTTGGTCAATTATTAACTGTCAGCAAAGTGGCCGTTTTCGATCAAGAAAGACTTACCAAAACTTTTCCAGAGGTTTTATCTTACCCATATGTCGGTGAGCTGCATTTTTTGGGTAAATCAAGGATACCGAGAGTTGGTAGTAACCCTCTTACTGTCGTCAGGGAAGGCTTCGAAAGTCTCTATAATTTGGCAGAGGCCTGTGAAAGAAAAGATAAGGTGCTTGAAGGAATAGAAATTTTTTTATGGTGATTCTCCTTTAGTGACAAAAGTGTTTGAAAAGTACGGATTCAAGGTTTCTGAATCTAAAAGTCAGACTGATTGGCGGGAGAAAACCTTTCTGCCAATGATAAAATTTTTAAATAAAGTTTATTGCCGATGCCTTGGCCTAAATATTCCTCAAAGAGAAAATACGCTTTGCCTTATTACCAGAGAAGCTTTGGTTGAAAATAAAAACAAGTTTGTTAGGTGAATTCATTTAAGAATTTCATAAAAATTTCCTTTTTTCTTTTTAAACATGGGAGTTGAGGCCGATAATATAACCAATTCAATAGTAATAGTGATTCTTTCTTCGCAAATTTTACAACCCAAACGGAAACTTTATTTTTACTTTTTGGTACATTACAATTTAAAGCCCCTTTTACCTTAGCTAATTTTTTTATTTTTGCATGTAACCACCTTGCGTGGTTTTCACTTACGGAAATAAACTTAGTGTAAATTCTTTGGTTAGTATAAACTTTTCCTTTATAAGAATTATACTTATCAACGTAAGTCAGTATGGTTCCATCGCCGTCCAAATGTCCTCTTAAGAAATCACGAAAATACTCGTCAGGAATATCAATTTTTCCCAAAGTGTAAGTTTTGGCAGGAGTGATTCCAATTTCGAGAAGCCATCGGTATAGCGAAACATCGCTAAACTGTATCCGAAAAGACGAGGAAAATATTTTTGATTTTAGATGAAGGCATCTTTTAAAAGATTTTAACAGTTCAGATTCAAATGAGGTAAAAGTAATGTGCCGACCATCTTTAGACAAATTGCCATCGGTAGCAATAAGCCCGACAGCATAAGCTATCGTAGGACTCCATCTAATCTTTTTCACTTGTGGCGCGGGAGGGAGTTGAACCCTCACGAGCTTGTGGCTCATAGCTTTTTGAGAGCTACGCGTCTGCCATTCCGCCACCGCGCCATTTCAATAATCTTCCTATTTCTAAAAGCTCATTTTAGCAAATTTGAAGAACATTTTAAATGTGGAGACCGGCAAAGAGGATAAGTAAGATGGCATAGATAATTTGGAATAACATACCGGGTAAAAATGGTAAGTTGAATTGATGTTTTAGTTGAAATCTTAAAAGCCGGTCAATGATTTTGTTTTTTAAGCCAAAAAGAAAAAAGGGAGCTTCAAGAAGGTCAGGTAAAACTCCTAAAAAAGCGCCGAGAGTGACCACGAGACTTTTAGTGACAGGTGGATAGACTTGATAAGCCACCCAAAGGCCTAAGAAAAGCCCTAAAAAAGAATCTAAGAAAAGCCAGCCAATAATTTTTCCTTTCAAACGTCCGAATTTATTTTTTTCTTCATCAAGATGGAAATTCCAATGGGGGAGAAGGTCAACCACGAAATGGGAAAAAAAACAAAGGGGAAGTGCCACCAGAGGATTTTCAACCTTGGCGGCAATAACTGCTCCGGTTAAGGCATGGGCAAATTCAAGCATGGATCGTTAGTTCTTTTTTATTATTGATTAAGTATAATATGTTAAGATTATTAAATCAAAATGCCTAATTTATCTTTCATAATTTTTGGTCTAAAAATCACTCCGTTTTTTTGGGGTTTGGTTTTGGGTTTAGTTTTAGGCTCTTTTTTGTTTTGGCGGCGCTTGCGTGATGATTATCCTGAGGATGAAATTTTTAATCTTACCCTTTGGCTAATAATTGCCTCTTTAGTTTTTTCTTGGCTTTTAGGACAACTTTTTGAATTTCTAATTCGAATTTTCATTATTCAGCCCTTGCCTTGGGCCTTTCACTTAAAGTTTTCTTTTGCTGGTGCAGTCTTGGGAGTGATTTTTGTGATCGTGTTTAAAGGCCGTAATTTAAAGAAAAACTTTTGGGAAATCTTTGACACTTTAGTGTTGCCTTTTTTGTATCTTATTTTGTTGGGGGGCTTGGGTCTTTTTTTTAAACAAAACTATTTTTTTTACTTAATTTATTCTTTTGTTGGTTTGCTTGGCTTAATTGTTTATCCTTTGGTCCAAAGGAAATATCGTTCCTTTTCTTGGTATAAGAGTGGTAAGACTGGATTTTTGGCAACCAGTTTCAGTTTTCTTGTTTTTTTTATATTTTTTCTCCTTGCTTTTTGGCAAAGAAATATCCTATACTGGGAACACTATTCTTGGTTAGTGATTGCCCTTTGCAGCCTTGGGGCACTTTATTATCGTTCGGAAAGAAATTTTAAGGAGGATCTATGGCGAAAGTAATTTTTCCGGTATCTTTGCTTGAACCGATTAAACAATTTTTACATCTTGAAGAAAGAAAATTATCGAAAAGAAAAAAAGATTTAGATGAGCAAGATCCTTTTAATGATAGAGAGAGGGTGGTTGATAATGCGGCTGTTGATACTGATGCTTCAGAACAATTTGGCCATGCCACAGTTGAAGGCTTAAAAAGAGAAGTTGATCGTAAACTCATCCAAGTTAGAAAAGCTTTAACCAGGATTAAATTGGGGAAATATGGTACTTGTGAAAAATGCGGGGAGATGATTGATACTGACCGTCTAATGGTTTTTCCAGAGGCAACAATGTGTGTCAAATGCGAAAAAAAGAAAGAGAAGTAATTGGGGGAATTCTGGTTTTAGATCAACTGTCTAAGTATTTCTTTTTTAAATCGGAAATGGCGGTAATTAACCAAGGAGTTTCTTTTAGTTTATTGTCTCATTGTTCCATTGTTTCATTGTTAGGATTAACTTTTTTCTGTCTTTTTTTACTTCATTTTTATAAAGGATCATTCGGTGTCAAGTTAATGATGATCGGAGGTTTGAGTAATCTTTTTGACCGCTTTTTTTATGAAGGGATAGTGGATTTTATCAGACTGCCATATTTACCAGTTTTTAATTTGGCCGATATTGCTATTGTTACCGGAACGTTATTTTTCGCCGTTGACTTAATCAAGGCTAAATCACTATGATGGAGATATGCCTGCTAATTTTACTCTTCTTTGGGGACTTTTAGCTGTTTTGGGAAGTGCTTTTTTAGGGGGATTTTGGGCTGGAAAAATAAAACAGCCTTTAATGTTTGGTTATTTGCTTTCCGGTTTACTTTTTTCGTATTTATTGGAAAATTTTGGCCTTAAACGGGAAACTTTGGGAATTTTAGCGGAAATGGGTTTGGCTTTATTGATGTTTAGCCTTGGCTTAGAATTTTCTTTTCAAAGGTTGGAAAAGTTAAAAAAAATTGCTTTGGGTGGCGGAAGTTTACAGATTATCCTAACAATTGGTATTAGTGCTTTACTTTTTAAGAATGTTTTTGGTTTTGATTTTCCTGTGAGTTTAGTTATGGGTAGTGCTTTTTCTCTTTCTTCAACGGCAATTGTGGTTAAAATTTTGCAAGAAAAAGGGCAACTTGAGTCTTTATCAGGTGAAATTCTTGAGAGTTGGCTTTTGTTTCAGGATTTAGCTGTTTTACCACTAATGAGTTTGTTGCCCTTAGTTTTAGGGCAAGGTTCAGCAAACTATTTTTCCCTATTAGCTGCTTTTTTAGCCCTTGGGCTTGCTTTTGGGGTAGGCATAAAATTAATCCCTTATTGCCTTAACTATTTAATGACTTTTAAGAACCGGGAATTGCTTTTGGTTTTTTCCGTTTGTATTGTTTTTCTTTTTGGTTTGGGAACTTTGAATTTTGGTTTTTCTTTTGCTTTGGGTGCCTTTTTAGCCGGTTTAATTTTAAGTCAATCTCAAGCAAACCATGCAATTTTTTCAGAAATAAGACCGCTTAGGGATGTTTTTCTGGCAATTTTTTTTGTTTCCTTAGGTTTAAGTTTAGAGCCTGGTTTTTTGTTTTCTCATGTTGGCCAAATTATCGGAGTGACCGCGATAGTTATTCTTTTAAAAACCTTAGTAGTTGGTTCAATTCTGGTTTTTTTTCATTATCACCTGAAAACAATTTTTACAGTTGCTTTAGGCTTGTCCGAAGTGGGTGAGTTTGCTTTTGCTCTTGCTGCCGCGGCTTTTTCAGGCCGTTTTTTAAACCAATCTTACTATTCATTAATTATTTCTGTAACTTTACTGACCATGGTTTTAACCCCTTTGCTTTTTTCCTTAGCGGAAAAACTTTATTTTTTAAGTCAAAAAATTTTAAAAAAGGTTCCTTCTTGGCAAAGACGTTTTCTTGCTCAATATGACCAGCTAAGTCCGCCAGATGAACTGCCTTTTTTGAATCATGTTGTCATTTTAGGTTACGGAAGGGTGGGTAAATGGGTAGGATCGGCTTTAGGGAAAGCCAAGATCCCTTATTTAGTAGTAGAATATAATCCACAGATTGTCAGGCAGCTTGAGT
>JAMCYY010000015.1 GCA_023473205.1 Patescibacteria group bacterium | reverse complement strand
CAATCAGAAGTTCATACAAAGTTACAGTTGATTCTAGTTTTGTCAGAGGAAGTGAGGTTTGGCTAAGGATTGGGCCTTCATCCAATCCGGCAGTAATCAGGTAATAGGTGATCCAGGCTTCTTGATCGCCATTTAAAATGGTGGCTTGGACCGGCGAGGGACCACGGTACCGGGGGAGTTTAGAAAAATGAATGTTGATAATGCCTTTTAAGAATTTGTCAATTATAGTCTGAGGGATAATTCGGTTGTAGTCTAAGATTATACCAGTTGTTATCTTGCTATCTTGATATATTGTTATTTCTTTTAGAGACGTTATAAAGGGAATTTCGAGTTTCTTTGCTAAAGTGATTGTTGGGTTTTCGGTGAGAATTTGTTTTCGGCCAACTGGTTTAGGCGGAGAAGAGATCACTAAATCAACTTTCAGGCCATTTTGAATGGCTTTTTCTAAAAATAAAGCAGAGTGACTTGAGGTGCCAAAAAAAACAATCATAGATTCAATTTTCAATTCTTAATTTTCATTCAAGGTTCATTTTGACAATTTTTTAATAATTGTGACATTGAAAATTCAATGTATACTCCTTATACTCCATTTTACAAATTTATAATACCTCCGTAGCTTTGTATTTGTTCAATATTCACTACAAATTCAAAGCGAAGGGGTATAAATTGAAAAATAAAAAATGAAAATTATACAATCTTTATCTCTTCCAGACATTCTTTGCCTTCTTCATCCTTAACCAGTTCATAAAGCTTGGCTTTTTGTTCCCAAACCCGGTCTACGAATAAAATGCCTTCCAAGTGGTCATATTCATGCTGGATGACTGTGGCTATCTCACCAGAGAATTTCCTGTTTTGCTTTTCCCCAGATTCTCCTTGATAGCTGACTTTTACTTCTTTGGCTCTTTTGATCAAACTCCATTTATTGGGCAAAGACAAGCAGCCTTCATATTTTTGGTCTTTTTTAGGCGTTTCTCTTTTGGAGAACCAGGTAATTTCCGGGTTAATAAAGACCAAAAATTTTTTACTGGCCTCAGAATAAACCACAAAAACTCTTTTTAAAACGCCGATTTGCACAGCCGCCAAACCCACACCTTTAACTTTGCCTTTGTCATCAGTCAGGGTTTGTTTTAAAGTTTTGACCAAGTCCAGCGTTTTTTTATCAATTACCGCCAGCTTGGATTTTTCTCTTAAAATCGGATCCGGAATCGTCACTATTTTAGCCATAAATTAATTATACTGCTTTTGGCTTTCTTAAGCATTGCATTGCATAATGAATTCTATATGTTGGAACATTAGGTAGTAATTTAAAAATTTCGGCCCGGCTTATGTTTTTAGCCAATAATTCGTTGGCTTTGGAAACAACATCCTGATTGTCTTCTGGAACTAATTAATCCTTCTTTTATTAACCGACTGACCCGTCGGTTAAATTCCCCGCGTTCTAAGGTAAGACCATCTCGAATTTCTTGGTTTTTCTTTCCTTGTCTCCTTTGGATCACAATTTCATAATCATTAGGAATTAAACTGGCTTTTTCACCTGCAAATAAACGGGCAGTGGTATCTTTTTCTGGTAATTGAGCCATCATTTGAGCAACCGCGTCTTTTTCTATATTTAATTCTTCGCCAATTTCGGCTAAAGTTTTGGCAAGGTCAACAAAATGTCTTTTGATGACTCTTTCGGCGATGGTTAGTTCTTTTTCCCTTTGGGGAGCTAAGGTGGTAATATCAGGATGTTGTTTCCAAAGCCAACGATGAATATTTCTTTGGAGATTGGATTGCTTCATTTTCATCTTTTTTGCCCAATCACTAATGGTAACTCTTACTGGTTCATAAGGATTAGCTGCATGCTGTGCTAAAATTTCTGCTTCGAGTTGCTGCATTAATTCCGCTCGAGTTAGCCTTTTTTCTTCAGGAGAAGGGTTTTCTTGTTCAATTGTCATATTTAAATTTTATCTTATAAGCATTTCTTTTTCAACCTCTATTGTTTTATTGGTATATCCTATATTACAATGGTAAAAATATCTTAATTTTATGCGTAAAGAAGGAAATTTTTTGACTGCCGTCGTAATTTTTGTAAGTTTAGGCGCCTGTGATGGGCGAGTGACTTCACCACCATCTCGGCCGGTACCGGTAGCGGCACCTTTTAGTACTCGTCCGACGATGGAAAGGCAAGACTTGGCAAATTTAGTTCTAGTAGTTGAAAATACTGCATTTTATTCAGAGCCCGGGGGAGTGGCCGATAAAAAGCTCTGTGATGCTCCTGAGGACGCTTTGGGCCGGATAATAAAAGATGAAGGTGGTGAATGGGTTGAGGTGAACTGTCAAATAGATGGCCAAAAGACTTGTTTGGGTTGGGTAAAGAGAACCGCCTTAAGTAGTAAAAAGTAAACTTAATTAATTTTCAATAACTTCTGCTGACCTCGGCGAGGACCTTTTCCCATAAATTAGGAGGCAATTCCGGATTTTCAACTTCATGAATTGCCCGTAAGAAATCATCAGTACCATACCGTAATCCATGTTCATGTTCATAAATGTGAGTTTGTCCTAAGCTGTCAAGGGTATAAAAGGTAATGATTTTTCCACTTCCTGTTTTCTTTGCAGTGCGAAACTGAAGATAGATTGTATTTGGATTTTCTGTTTCCGGAGGGTTAATCGTTTTTAATTCGCCATTGATTACGACTTGGCTTGGTTGTCCAGGGTGCCAGGGTCGAACAACCTCGACAAGGATTTGACTGGTAGCATTTTTTTGAGGATCAAGCCCTAATTTCTTCGCAGGGACAAAACTATCTTCCTTGTTCTTGAGTCATTTATAAAACAACGTTCAGCCGGTAGCCGCAGAATTCGCAACGGCCATTCGGGTCAATTTTGAGGGCTTTTGGCTCCCAGCCAAGGCGGTGAATAACCACATTTTTACAATTTGGGCAGATGGTCTCAGAAACAGAACCTCCGGAATTTGGCGCCCAGATGTAAAGGTGACTTAATCCTTGTTCTCTACCAATCTCTGCAGCCTTTTCTAAAAGTTCGGGTGGTGTGGGCGGTATTTTTTGAAAACTTGGCTCTGGCGCCAGATCAGGGTCAAATTGGGATAAATGCCAAGGCGTATCCGGGCCTAAACTTTTGACGATCCACTCGGAAATCATTTTGATTTCCTCGGGATCATCATTGATAGTTGGAATAAGAAGGGTCGTTAATTCTAAAAAAATACCTTTTTTTTGCGCATAAACTGCCATTTCCGGAATTGTGCCTAAAAAAGCGCCTTGTTTTTTATATGTCTCTTCACAAAAGCCTTTAATGTCAATATTGGCAGCATCAATTAAAGGGACGAGGGGAGTATCAAGAGTACCACGAGTATCACGAGTACCACGGGGAGACGAAGGAACAGGAGAAGTTAATAAGTCAATGGTTTCTTTAGTCCAGGAACCGTTGGTGACAAATACTGCGAAAGGTTGTGAGGATGAGAAGTGAGTTGTGGGGCGAGAAGTGGTGGTGAGTTGTGAGGAGAAACGGAGTTTGAACTCTTTTGCAATTTCTGCGGCAAATTCCGCCCAAGTAGTGGGCTCGTTGTAGGAAAAAGCAATACCTTGATAACCGGCATTAATAATTTCTTCAACAATTTGTTGCGGTTTTGTCTGCCGTAGTCTGTAGTCAGTAGTCTGTAGACTTCTAAGCTCTTTCGTTGCACCCCAAGTAGTGGAAAAGTTCAAACATTGTTTACAGCGAAAATTGCAGCCGTAAGAGCCGATAGTGGCAACAGTAGTTCCTGGTTTAAAGTGATAAAAAGGTTTTTTTTCAATCGGGTCAGCTTGGATACCGGTAATTTGGCCATAAGTTAAAGGCTTTAGTTCGCCGCCAATATTTTGTCTGGCCAAACAAAAGCCAACTTGCTGGTCATTGACAAGGCAATTCCTTTGGCAAGCTAAGCACTGAATTTTCTTTTCGCCTAAACGCCGGTAAAGCTGATGTTCCATTAAAAATATTGTAGGCTCTTTAAACTTTTGACTCAAGCTTTAAGGTAAAGACATTTGGGGAGTTTTTGCATGCACGTGCATGCAAAAACTCCCCAAATCTTAAATATCATCTGTGGGGTGGACTGCTACAAAAGATTTTAAAAATTATTTTTTAAATGTTGTTTGGTGGGGGTTTAAAACCAGAGGATAAATATCATAAGCCACTTCTTCATAAGGGTGAACTTTATTGACTGCCTGGATAATTTTTTCCAAGTCTTTTTTATAACAAATGGTTTCAATTTTTTCTTCCGGGACAGCTTCCATTTTGCCTTTTTCACCAATAAAAGGATGGGCAGTGGCTAAGGGGATAAATCTGTTGGTTCCTTTAGTGGAAAAGCTGCAAAAGTGATAATCGCCAATTTCACCGGCCCCGGCTTCACCTAAAGCCTGTCTGACAAGATCAGCATGAGTTTCCGGAACAAAAACGACTAGCTTCACCACTTCTTCCTGCATAAAAGTAGTATAACATTTTTATTCTAAAGGATCGCAAAAAATGCAAAGACTTTGTTGGTTAAGAAGATCCAGCCAATGATGGCGCCAATAGCTCTGAGCTTCCATTTTTATTTTTTCTTTAAGGTTACGCCTTTGTTGTGGTTCTGGTCTAAGAATTGCCGAAAGAATTGAAACTGTTCCATCCAGAGTTCTCTCTAAAAATTTAATTCTAACATCTTCTTCTAGCCAGAGAAAAAAGTCAACGTCTAAAAATGGCTCCCATTGTTGAGCAGTTGGTTCAACTAAGACTGTAGGAACCTTTTCTGAAACCAAAAACCCTTGGTGATACAGGTTATTTTCAATTTCAAAATAACAATATCTAACTTCAGCTTCGAAAACAATTTCATTATTTTGTCTTTTGAACACAATTTTTGCTTTTTGACAATTATTTTCTTTCAGTTAGAATTAAATTTTAAGATAATCTTTTTTTTCCATAACTTCCGGAATTTCTTTGATCTCTTCTGGCGGAGTTTGTGCGGCTATTTCATACATTTTTACAAAAGGTGAAAGTTCATTCCATATTTCAGCCAGTCTATTATTTACCTCAACGTCAGCGACTAAAAGAATTTTTAAAGAACCATCAGGTAGTTTAATCTTCAGGCCCAAGACAGCTTTACCTTCACCACCAATTACTAAAAGTTCTGCATTGTCAACAATATTAGGTATTCTGTCCCTGTCCAGTTGCAAAACTTCCTTTTTATTTTGTTCTAAGATAATTGATCTTATTGTGGTATTATCTACAGTTTCCGGATCCTTCATAAAGTAATATTTTACCACAATTTTGCATGCTATAGGATTTTAATTGAATTTATCTCTTAATAAAACAATAATTGTATACGTGGACTAAAGTCCACTACTACGGAACCTTAAAACTTTGAAGCTTTGAAACTTGTATTTTATTTTAATTTCTCAATTCTTTGCAGAAGGTCTGGGTCATTTGGTTTGTATTTCAAAAGATAATTTAATTCCTGCAGCGCTTCTTCTTTGCGGCCCAAGCCTTCAAGGTAAGCGGCAAGAGTACTTCTGGCTTCCTCATAATTGGGTTTAAGCTCCAAGGCTTTTTTAATTAATTCAATGGTTTTTTCTGTGTTGCCTTCTTTGCCATATAACAGCCCTAAATTATAAACAAGTTTGGGGTCAGTAGGTGCTAGCTTTAAGCCATTTTGGGCAACAGTGATGGCTTCATTTAAATACTTTTGGTCAAGGGTAGAAAGGGTATAAAGGACTTTTATTCTGGCTTTAACAAAATTAAGGTTGACTGGATTTTGTCTTATTGTTTCTTTTGAATAATCAGCAGCTAATTTGGTTAATTGGGTGGTCATGGTTGCTTCTTTTTGGTCTCCGGCAAGTAAAGCTAAACCGGCAGTAACCGAAGAAAGGTCATTTAGAAAAACTGGTTCATTGGGAAAAAGATCAATGGCTTTAGAAATTTCTTCATAAGCTGATAAATATTGATTTTGCCGGTAAAGCTTTTGGCCATTGGCATAATGGGCATCAGCCAACCAGACTTGACGTAAAGAATATAAAAGATAGGCAGAAAGCAAAAGAGTAATAAGAAGTCCTAATTTTTGACCAAAATTTATGGGTGAGGGTGAGAAGTGAGATATGGGGCGGGGATGAGAAGTGGGATATGGGGAAGCGGTAGCCGAATCAGAAACCAGCACAAAAATAAAAGCAGGAATTAAATAAAAATATAAAGAGATTAAAACAACTGAGAAACCGAAAAAGTTGGAAACTAAAATTGAAATCCAACCGGAAAAAAGTGCAAAACTTAAAGTGCAAAACTCAAAGCTATAATCTAAATCTAAAAAGTTTTTGATCTTTACTTTTAAATTTTGCGCTTCAGTTTTGACTTTTGACTTTTGACTTTTGAGCTGTTTTACTATACAAACAGAAAAAGTGACAATAATCAGTAAATAACTTCCCAGGCCAAATATTCCGGTAGTAGAGAGATAGTTAAGGTATTCGTTGTGCGCTTTGTTATACAAAAAGTCCCATTCGGAAACTAAATTATGCTCTAAGGGTCGGAAGTTGTAATAAGAATAAGCAAAAGTTTCTACGCCCGAGCCAAAAATTGGGTAATGTTTAAAAATTTCAAAAGCTCCTTTCCAGACAATTTGCCTGATTTTGCCTGATTCAGTGCCGCCGACTTCGAGAGCAGGACCGTCAGTAGCAGGACCGTCAGTTGGGGTGGGAATTGAGAGTTGAGAAGTGGGGCGAGAGTGTGAAGTGAGGGTGGGGAGGAAATCTTTATAGTAAAGAAAGCGGTTTATTTGAGGGAAAGGGGAACCGAAAAAAATGTTAAAAGTTAAAAGTGAAAAGTTAAAAATTAAAAAAAATTTAAACCAATTTTTAATTTCTTTTTTATTTAATAAAAAAGAGACAAGCCAAAAAACAAAAAGTCCAATGATCAGTCCTAAATAACTTGATCTGGAGCCAGTGAAGATTAAACAAAGGTAAAAGATAAGGCTCAAAACTATTGGCAATAAATTTTGAATTCTTGCCCTGAGCGAAGGGTTGTACCATTGGGTACGTCCCGGAGTCGAAGAGTTGCATTTTGAATTCAGTATTAATCCTAATGTCATCGGGATTAATACTGCCAAATAGGCTCCTAGCCAATTGGGTTGGCCTAAGGTAGCAAAAACTCTTTCCTGGACTTTTTGGACCCAACAGGAAACATCAAACTTGCCTAAAAAAAGAACACAGCTAAAGGAATGGCCAAAATGTTCTAAAATGCCATAAAGGGAAACAATTAGACCGCTTGCTAAAGAAGAATAAATTACCCGAAAAACATCTTTTTTTTCGCAATTGGCAACAAAGGCCCAATATAAAAGGAGGTAACTAATGGTGGAAAGAAGGCCGCCGTTAAAACGGGAATAATAGCCCCAAAGACTCGTATGGGGACTCTCGGAGAAAATGGTTGAAATAATTTGCGAAAAAAGGAAAAGGACTAAGGGAATGTCTAAGGGACTTTTTTTAAAAATAATTTTTTTCTGTATAACCATCCGGCCAAGCCAAAGGCCAAGGATAACAATGGTAAAGCCATAAGTCAAAATAATTTTATTAAATTCAAAAAGTTCAGAATTAACTAAAGTAAAAAAAAGCGGGACAGTAAAGAAAAGACCAATATAAAAAAAGGAAATGATTTTTTTAAAAAGATTGTCAGCAGACATTGAAAGTAAGTATAGCATTAATGTAATCGTAAAAGAAACGAAAAAGATAAATTAGCTTCTGATAAAAAATGATCTTGAAAAAGTTAAAAAATTAGAATACATTATAAATATAAAGTAAAAAATCAAATAAGTTAGAATAAGTTAGAAATTGAATAGCTGTGACTGGCGAAAAAACCTTCGATGCTAAGCAGGGATTTACTTTCCTTGGAGCCACCCCAAGGCACTGGGTTCATCGGGCAGAGAAATTCTTAGAGGACAACGAGAGAAGAAAGGTGATGATGTCTCGCTTGATCGATGCCTTAAAGTTTGGAATAAATGAAATAATTTTCAATAAAACTAAGCCTGTGGAGATGGCTCTCTTTAGTCACCGTATTGATGAGTCTGGTCTAGAAACATTTTCTTTTAAAGCCACTAAAATTCCTGAGCGATTGCCAAATTTTGCTGTTTCGATTTTACCTGTCGGGACATACATGAATGAGGTTATAACTCCAGGTTTAAAAGAGATGAAAGGACCAGATTTATCTGACTTATTAAAAAAAGAAGAAAGTGATAAATTTCATTTTCTTACTAATGCGACTTTTTGTAGTATATATCAACACGGTTCAGGAGAGTTGCCTGAAGTGCCATTGATTGGTTTAGCCAGAAATGGCAAAATATTTCAGAACTTTAATCCAAAAAGTATGGATGTGGTTATGAATGAGTTTGAAAGCGGAGGAATTGTTCTTGGCAAGGGAGAATTGGAAATATTACCTTTTTCTGAATTAAGAGCCAAGGCAACAGAAGCACAAGTGGCTGAGCAAACAGTTTTTGTTACAGATAGCGATAGTTGGCCTCGTTTAATGGCATTAAAAGCCTACCGTCTTGGTCATTTTCTTTATAACATGATTGGTTATTTTTTAACGGAAGATGGAGAAAAAAGATATTTTGTTACACTTGGAGTTCCTCATCTGAAAATTCATGGGATGATCGAATGCTTTCAACAGTTAGATGCCTTTACTTTAGAAAGAGGTTTTAAGGCCTGGAAGGCAGCATGTCTTGACGTGGGTGGTGTATTTGCCGGCATGATGAAAGAGGATTCTCAAAATAGAAAAATTGTTGTCGGTCCTTCGGAAATTACCTATTGGAGTGAGGTTTATTTTGACAAAGGCCATCCAAGAGCCAGATTTTTTGATTTTACTTGGCCTAAACAAGAAGTTGCTTCCAAAGCAGCTTAACTTCTAGAAGGTATCCTGTTAAAATAACTTTATGCTTGATAAGGTTTTTCGTTTAGTGAGCTATGACTTGGGAGTGGATTTAGGAACTTCAAACACATATATCTCAATTTTAGGTAAAGGAGTGGCTGTCCGCGAGCCAACAGTTATTGCCCGCAACAAAAAATCCAAGGAAATTGTCGCTGTTGGGACAGAGGCGAAAAAAATGGTTGGCCGGACACCCGGCCAGTTGGAGACAATTTTCCCTTTAGTTGATGGCGTAATTGCTGACTTCGATGCTACTGTTGGCATGCTTTCTTATTATTTTAAAAAACTTCATGAAACCCATGGCTTCCAAGTTAAAATCCCCCGGCCTAAAGTGGCAATTTCTATTCCGGCAGGAATTACTGATGTTGAGCGAAAGGCAGTCCAGGATGCCGCGCTTAGTGCTGGGGCCAGACAAGCTTTTTTAGTTGAACAACCTATGGCGGCTGCTATTGGCTCCCAGCTGCCGATTTCTGAAGCCACCGGTGCTTTGGTGGTTAATATTGGCGGCGGGGTAACAGAGATGGCGGTAATTTCTTTAGGCGGAATCGTGATTAATAAATCAATGCGTTTAGCCGGAGATGAGATGGATGAGGCGATTATTAATTTTTTAAGGCTTAAATATGCTATTTTAATTGGCCTGCCAACAGCTGAGGCTTTAAAAAATCAAATTGGTTCGGCCAGGCAAAACCAAACTAAAGGTGCAGAGGAAAAAATGATGATTATTCGTGGCCGGGATTTATCAAACGGTTTGCCAAGATCGCTTAGAGTTAATGCTTCGGAAATTCGTGAAGCCTTGGCCCCGCTTCTTAATCAGATCCTTTCTGGAATTAATGATATTATTGAACAAACTCCGCCAGAGCTTTTAGGTGACATTACCCAGCGGGGAATTTTTTTGGCCGGAGGAGTAAGCCAACTTCCGGGTCTTGACTTATTAGTTACGGAAGAAACCAAAATGCCTTGTACTTTGGTCAAAGACCCCATGACCGTAGTGGTTCGGGGATGTACCAGGGTTTTAGAAGATGAAGTCTTGCTGAGGAAAGTGAAAGTGACAGGAGGAGTCAAGTAATTTTAAAACTGAAATTAATTTAAAATTAGCTCAAAAGTCAAAAGTTAAAGCTCAAAACTATACCCCTTCGCTTTGAATTTGTAGTGAATATTGAACAAATTCAAAGCTACGGAGGTATTATAAATTTGTAAAATGGAGCATAAGGAGTATATAACGTAAAAGTTAAAAGTTTTACCAAAAGTCAGACTTGGTTTTACGTTTTAAGCTATAATTTTGTCCTTCGGCAAGCTCAGGACAATCCTGAGTGTAACCGAAGGATTGACTTTTACACTTTGCGCTTTAAGTTATTAAAATTTTGATATTGTTTACACTGTAAACATGTGATTTAAAATCAAAAATTGAAACATGTTTTCTAAAAGAACATTTCCTTTTTCAATAATTTATTTAATTGTTATTTGTTTATTGCTTCTTGCTTTAAGTTTTGTTGGGGTGATAAAGCCGCTTCGTCGGTTAGTAGAAAAGAGTTTCCTTGTGCCTTTAAAAGAAAAAGTTTACCGCAGCCAGCGATTTTTTAAAAAAGACCTGGAAACTTGTAAACTTTCCAATGAAAAGGAGTTGGCTGAGATGAAAGTCAAACTGGCTGCTTTAGGGGAAGAAAATAAGGAGCAAAAACGGCTTTTGTCTGCGCCTTTACCTAAAAACTGGCAATTTTTAACTGCAAAAGTAATTGGTTTAGGTGAAGAAACTTTAACTTTGGATATAGGTGAGG
>JAMCYY010000061.1 GCA_023473205.1 Patescibacteria group bacterium | reverse complement strand
TAATCTTGGTGTTTTGCCTGGAAAACTAGCTGAAGGATACTTACTTTACCTTATTGAAATCAAACATTTAAGAAACAGTGATCATTGCGAAGAAATTATCGCCCACATATTAGAACCAGCAGATGAAATAACTTGGCAAAGGATTTCTTTAACCCTAGCGCATTGTTTTCTTACCAATCCCCATCTACTTGAATGGTATCAGAATATTGCCCAAAACCCTGATGTTATCGGAGTAACAACCTGTGCTAGTTGTATTCCCAAAACCGCCCAAGAACTTTATGAAGAAGGTTGTTTAAAAGGTTCACTCGAGGAAGTTTTCCCTTGGTATGTTTTAGCTGAAGCCACTGCAGTCATTAAGAATCCTTATGTTAAAAAAAAACAGAAGACAAAAATGATTAAAGAATTATTTCACTAGGTTTATAACTGGATATTACTGCTTAAGACGGCGCGGACTAAAGTCCGCTACTACGTCTCCCTATAAGACCGTTTTGCTTGACTTTCCCCTGCCCTCTTTGCTAACTTAGACTTATGAACTTTTTGGTTAATCTTTTAATCAGCTCTTTGGCAATTTTTGTCACGGCTTACATTTTACCCGGGATAGAACTGACGAATTTCTGGACGGCAATTGTCGTGGCCCTTGTTTTAGGCTTGGTTAATGCCATTATCAGGCCATTTTTAATTATCATCACCTTACCCATCAATATCTTAACTTTGGGTCTTTTTACTTTAGTCATTAATGCTTTACTGGTGCTTTTGGTCAGCGCCATTGTTCCCGGCTTCCATGTCCGGTCTTTTGGCTGGGCGGTTTTATTTGGCCTTATCCTGACCTTGATCAATTGGGTAATTTATGCCATTTTATAGGATCATATCTTTTCCCCTTCTTTTATGTTATAATCCCTCCAGTACCTAGTAAACCCAAGTTTTCACCGTCCCGTAGCCCTAAGCTCTCGGAGTACCAGGAAAAATTTGGTCCTAGGACTCCGGGAGGAGGTGAAACAAATTAAATGGCATATCAAGATCAAACCTTAAAATGCAAAGAATGTGGTGCAGACTTTGTCTGGACTGCTTCTGAACAAGATTTCTACGCGCAAAAAGGGTTTCAAAACGCCCCACAAAGGTGTCCGAATTGCCGTCAAGCCAGAAAGCAGCAAAAAGCTTCTTTCGAAGCTACTTGTGCTGAATGTGGTGCTAAATGCACGGTTCCTTTTCAACCGCGAGGTGATAAACCGGTTTACTGCAATGCTTGTTACCAAAAACGTAACCCAAGAGCATAAACTTGTTTACTAAGGAAATTAAAACCCCCAAGCTAAGCTTGGGGGTTTTTGAATGGAAGAAATAGCAACTGTAGCCGTTGCCCAAAAAAAATTTTCTTTTGTTGAGACCGGAGGAAGCTTGGCTTCTACCACGGATACCAATTATTGCCGGCAAAGTAATGAGAATAACCGAAGATAATCGGCATTATCACATTTCTTTCAAGAAATTAGTGCGGCATATTGTGAAGCATCTTTCAATGTTAAAACCAAAGCAGCAGTAACTTCTTCTTCAATAAATTGCCTACGAGTTAAGGATCTTTCGTTATCAGGTTTTAACATAAAAAAAATTTTTTCTTTCTTATAGTATAAATTATTTGTCAATAATTATATAGCCAAAGCCTACTGCCAAATTTCATTGGTTCATTGGTATCTCCTTTTTTCAATGGTCATCTTTATAATTATACCCCTTCGCTTTGAATTTGTAGTGAATATTGAACAAATTCAAAGCTACGGAGGTATTATAAATTTGTAAAATGGAGTATATGGAGTATAAGGAGTATAAATAAAATAATTTAGGTTCCGTTATTATACTTTAAAAGCAAATATTTCATAGATTATTCTTACATTGCTAAAGACAACGTGGACTAAAGTCCACTATTACGATTAAAACTGTAGTAGTCGACTTTAGTCGACGTTAGCTTTAGAGACAAGCGTGGGCTAAAGCCCACTACTACGTCTACCCGTGGTACTCGTGATACTTTTTAATGTTACAATCTTCTTATGCAAGTCAAGACTTTAGTGGTTGGAGAACTGCAAACTAATTGTTATCTTCTCTGGGATGAAGAAAATAAAAATGCTTTAATTATTGACCCGGGAGACGCGGCGGATTTCATTATTACAGAAGTCCTGGCGCTAAAATTAAAACCTACGGCCATAATCCTCACTCATGGACACTTTGACCATTGTCTCGCCGCTGATGAGCTTTCAAAGGCCTTTTTAATTCCTGTGTACCTTAATCAAAAAGATTTATTTTTGGTTAATGATTTACAAAAAAGAGCCGAACACTGGTTGAGTAGAAAAATTATTGAAGAGCCACCTAAGATAAGCGAGGGATTTGAGGAGTTTGAAGGCTTTGGGGGGAAAATCATTGAGACACCGGGACATACTCCGGGAAGCGTTTGTCTTTACTTTCCTAAAGAAAAAATTTTATTTTCCGGTGACACCTTGTTTGCTAATGGCCAAGCTGAAACAAATCATTCTTACTCGTCCAAACAAGATCTAAGAATATCACTTGAAAAGCTTTCGCAGTTTTCACCAGGAATCAAAATTTACCCAGGACATGGAGAAGCTTTTTTGCTTAAGCAAAAAAAATTAAAAATTTTTAATTAACCAAGCCCAACTTGATCAATATCAAAATTCGAATTGGGGGCTTAAGGAGTAATTCCATGCTCTAGCAAAAATTGTTTTTGTTGTTCTTCTTGCTCCTTACGAAAACTTTCCATCTCTTGCTGCGATTGCTGCCTAAATTGCTCCATATCCTGCTGCCCTTGCTGCACCGCATTTTGATAATTTTGTTCGCTTTGTTGTTTAAATTCTTTCAGCTGCCTTTTACTTTCCTCACTTTTCTGCCTGTTTTCTTCCTGGACTTGTTTCCACCAATCATCAACCTGTTTTTGGTAATCAGGAACAGAAACATTAGGCGGCCTGGTCGGCTGAACTTTAGGCAAAACTTTTCGGGGAACAGTAGTTGGCTCAAAAGTGGGAATTGGCGTCGAAAGCATCTCCCTTTCTAAGTTTTCTACTTCATCTTGGGCTTTAGAATAATTTTCTAAATTTTGGGTAATTTCCTGATATTTTTTCTCAATTGGCTTAAGAATTTTCTTCTCAATTTCTCCGCTTTGAACTCCAGCATAAACAGAAGAAAACATAGAAGACAAAAACATGAGCACTAAAACCAGAAAGATTACTTTATTTCGCGCCATCTTCTTTCACTGCCTCCGGCATCTCTTGAAAAAGCTCTTCTTCATGAAATTGAAAGACCGAAGCGGCTAACAAATTAGGAAAAGTTTGTATAAGATTGTTGTAATTTTGTACTGTTTTGTTATATTCTTCCCGATACTTAGCAATTAAGTTCTCTGTTTCCTTAAGGTCTTCCCTTAAACCTTGAAAGCTTTCATTGGCCAGAAGTTTAGGATAATTTTCCACCACCGAAAAAAGTGACCTTAAAGTTTGGCTTAACATATTTTCTGCTTTAGCTGCCTGACCAGCGGTTTTGGAAGTATCTAAAGCTGCTCTGGCGCGGGAAACATTCTCAAAAGTCTCTTTCTCATGTTTAGCATAATCTTTAACTAAAGCTGCCAGCTGTTCAATTAAGGAAGCTCTTCTTTTGAGTTGAATATCAATGTCAGAATAATCGGTTTTTACCTGATTTCTTTCAACAACAAAACCATTGTAAACTGACCAAAGATACACAAGAATTAAAAAAGCAACTGTCCCAAAGGTAATTGAAACCCAAAAAAATGCAGTCATAGATTTATGATAAACAACTAAAAAATATTTGTCAACAAATATAAAAATTATTTTGAAATTAGGTTAATTAGAATAATTTGAAATTCCTTATTCACCCATCATCAACATCTCTTCTACCCTTTTATAGTTATGGATTTCCTCTTCTTTAAACCAAAGTTGGATTTCAATCTCGGCTTCTTCAGGCTTGCCTGAAGCATGAATTAAATTATGGACTGAACGTCTTTTTTGATTGGACAAAAGCGGAGAGTCAAAGCTATAATCCCCTCTAATCGTTCCAGGCGCGGCATCCTGAGGGTAAGTTGTACCAACCATTTTTCTGACAATTTTAATCACCTCTGGTCCTTCTAATATCATTGCCACCACAGGACCCTCAGTTAAATAATCAATGTTCCATTGTTGTACCAACTGGCCAATTTCTTTGTTGGTCATTTTATTAATTTGCTCACCTGGGTCATAGCCTTGAGTTTGATAAAATTCTTTGGTTCGCTTGCCCACATTCTCAAACCATTCATCAGTATAACCATAATGCTTAAAAGCAAATTTTTTATCGATCCAAACCATCTTCATCGCCACAATCTTTAAACCAGCCTTTTCAAATCTTGCCACAATTTCTCCCACCAGTCCCCTTTTAACCCCATCTGGCTTAACTAAAACAACACTTCTCTCCATGATTCCTCCTTAATTTTTAGGTTGATATTAACTAAGAATGGAATCATTTTAGCATCAGGAGTTTTAAGGTGCAAGGAGACAAAACAACAGAAGTAACACAGCATTTTTAGCTGCTTAAAAGTTTTTTGAATTTCTTTTCATCTTCAAAAGGCCCAACAATGGCCAAATTTCTTTTGTCTTTGGCAAAAAGACGATTGGCCACTCTTTGAATATCCGCCGCTGTCACTTGGTCAACCTTGGCAAAAGTTTCTTCAGGCGTTTCAATTTTACCTTGGATCAGTTCCCTCTCCCCATACCACTCAGCCTGAGCATTACTGCTTTCCAAACTTAAAGAAACCCGGCCTTTAATAAATTCTTTGGCTTTCTGCAATTCTTCCTCCCCCACCTTTTTTTCTTTGATTCTCTCAAATTCTTTAATAATCACGGAAATTGCTCCTTCAATTTTTGCTAAATTAACCCCGGCTCTAGCCGCAGTCATGCCACTGTCGGCAAACAAGTCAGCAGCCGCCCCAACATAGTAAGCCAGTCCTCTTTTCTCCCTAACTTCTGTAAAAAGCCGGCTGCTCATTCCCCCACCCATGATTGCATTTAATACATTGAGAGCTGGTTTGTCTGGGTCAAAAACAGAAAAAGCGGGAAAACCCAAATATAAATGAGCTTGGTCGGTTTTTTTGTACTCAATTTTTAGCCGCGGCTCTTTTTGGTCTTCCTTAAAGGAAAGAAACTTTTCTTTTTCACCCTCACTGAAATTTAAAAAATATTTTTTTGCTAAATCTTCAACTTCTTTTTGGTCAACTTTACCGGCAACCACTAATACCATGTCTTTGCCTTGATAAAACCGCCGGGCATAATTGACAAAGTCTTCATGGGTGATCCGCGAAACGGTTTCTTTGTCACCGGAAATCGGCCAGCCTAAAGGATTATGGTTAAAAACCAATTCAAAAAAAACATTGTCAATTTTATACATCGGCGTATCTTCATAAAGATTTATTTCTTCAATAATTGTTCCTCTTTCTTTGTTAATTTCTTCAGGAAGGTATAAAGAATTTATCAAAGTATCACTTAGGATATCAAAAGCCAACGCAAGATTCTTTTTCTGTATCTTAATATAAAAACCAGTCTGATCTTTACCTGTAAACGCATTGTTCTCGCCGCCAACCGAGTCAACTAATGAAGAAATTTCCAAAGCGCTGGGCCGCTTTTTTGTCCCTTTGAAAATCATATGTTCTAAAAAATGGGACAGTCCGGCTTTGGGCGCTTCTTCATAACGGCTGCCTGCACCCACTAAAACCTGAACTGTCGCTGAAGTCACGCCTTCCATTGGGACAGTAATAACTCTTAATTTGTTAGATAAAGTAGAAAGAGTGTAAGACATAATTTATTAATTCTAGCCCATCTTAAAATTTATTTCCAGCAGAAAAAATCTTATCTTGCTATCTTGCAAGCTCGTTATCTTGCTAAATTTGATGGTATAAATTTATTGTTTTTAGCAATATAGCAATTTAACAATTTAACAATTGTTACCAATTGTCTCCATTCTTTACTCTCTTAATTTTCCCCATCTATCGCCCAAACTGCCTGTTTTTCCTTGATGATAAAAATATTTAATTTTAAAAATGAACAAAAAGACAACTCAATCAATAAAGTTTAAGAATCATCCGTAGTAGTCGAATTGCTTGCCCCGTACCATCTGGTACAGGGCTTGATCTGAGCACTTCGACAAGCTCTGTGTAAATGAATCGAAGATAGTCGAGGTTCTTAAACAGGCGTGGGCTAAGGCCCACGACGACAAAGACGGGCGTGAATTAAAGTTCACTACTACGAAAAATTTGACAAAGCAAAAAAAGTTTGTTATAAAGCAGCCACATAGAATTACTTTTATCTCTGCCCAAAATTAAAAAAATGTCTGAAGAAAGAAATATTGGGCCGAAATCTCCTGAAGCTATTAAACACCATCCCTTAGTTGGCAGAGAAGAAGAAGTTAAACTAGTTGTGGAAACCTTTCATCAACGTCGTTCCGGACACCCAAATCTCTGGCATTTTAATTATTGGGCAATTCCTGGAATGGGATTAACCAGCCTGGGTGAATTAGTTTGCAGACAATGTGCCTATGAGGGAATTACTGTCGCCAAAGTAAATTATGATCAAGAAGGTCAAGAAGCGTGTTTAGAAGCGGTCTATGGGTCAGAAATAACGATTCTTGATAATTGTCCAGGCAATATGTCAACAAATTTCCTTGAACAATTAGCACAAGCCAATAGCCTGCAAAATCCTAAATCAATCGTATTTTTAAGCGAGATTCCTTGCCGTCTTGCAAACGTATTCCCAATGAGAATGAGAGTGACAAAAGCCCAAGAACTTAAAGGACTAACACTTGAAGATGTCCAAACTTTAATTGAAGCTGAAAGTTTAGAAGCTTTTACTAGAGCAAGTGATATTTGGGAATGTAGCGGTTACGGCTACCCGCCTGCAGTCATGGCTTTAAGCGCGCCGGAAATGAGAACCGCTTCAAGACCTGAATTATTATCTAAAGCTTGGGAAACAATGACCAAAAAATTAAAGCTTTTTGACCAGGAGATACAAGAAATGGTTCTTGGCTTGAGTAACGTTGATTTGGGATCAACAGGTGAAATTGACTATTATCTTCACTATCTTTTTCCCGAAAGATTTCCGACAACTAACCGGCAAAGTTATTGGGCTGAATTCGCAGCCATAAACCAAAGATTAGGCTTCAATCTTTTGACTGATAATGGAAAATTAACTTCAAAAGAAATTCTCGCTGTTGCCTCCTTTTATTTTAGAGAAGCGGCGCCTGAAGAATTAAAAAGAAAACTTTTAGAGAGTGTACCCCTGGTTCCTTCTCTGGCTTAAAAAAATAATTTCTTTTACCAACGAATCTTTTGGGGAGTTTTTGCATGCACCAAGCATGCAAAAACTCCCCAAAATTAAGTACGGAAAAGAAAATTAAAGGATAATTAGAGGATAATAAAGGAAATTCTAAGACCTAATTACTTTCCCTACATTCTTTCTAAAGCTTCAATGCCTAAAAGGGTTAAACCATTTTTAAGAATTTGGCCAATAGCCGCCGTTAAAGCGAGTCTAAACTGAGACTGTCCTTCGCTCACTTCATCTCCTGCTTTCAACTCTTTGCTATTAGCTATTAGTTGTTTGCTATTGGCTAGAATTCTATGTTTATCATAAAATAAATTGAACTTTTGGGCTAAATCATAAAGGAAATTGCAGACTAAATTAGGGCTGTAAGCTTGGGCAGCTTCAGCAATCACTTCCGGAAAACGATAAAGCGTCCTTAGCAGAATAATCTCTTCATTGCTAAATTGTTGAATTGTTAAATTGTTTAGAATTTCGAATTTGAGATTTGTTTCGGATTTCGAATTTCGGATTTCGGATTTTCTCAAAACGCTCTGCGTTCTCGCGTAAGTATATTGCAAATAAGGACCGGAATTACCTTGCAAGGCTAAAGATTCAGCCATATCAAAAAACATCGTTGTCATCCGACCGTATTTAAGCAAACTATACTTCAAAGCCGCTAAAGCCACTTTTTCCGCCACTTCATGCAGCTCTTTTTCTCCTCCTGATCTCAGCTCCTGATTTGAAGACATGATTATTTCTAATGCCCGACGATGCAATTCATCCAAAATCTCATCTGCCATGACCACGTCACCCTTACGGGTTGCCATCTTGCCTCCGCCTTTGAAATTAATCAAGGCATAGGCTAAATGAAAAAGCTTTTCCTTTTCAATAATACCCAGTTCAGAAACAACCGCAAAAAGCTGCTGAAAGTATAAAGTTTGCTCAAGTCCTATATCCCAAATATATAAATCCGCAGCAAACTTTTCCTTTTTCAGTTTAGTCAAAGATAAATCTTGGGTCATATATAAAGCCGTGCCATCAGTTTTGACTACGACAGTATCTGGTAAACCAAATTTTTCCAAGTTTGTGACGATTGCCCCTTTGCTTTCTTGAAAAACTCCTTTTTTTAAACCTTCCTCAACAATTTCCCGACCTTCTTTCCAATGGTCTGACTCATACCAAACCCAATCATGGTGGCTGCTAATACGCTCATAAGTTTGGGCATAGCCTTTTTCTGACCAAGCCAAAATCATCTGCCAAAGTTTGCGTATTAACTGATCTTCTTTTTCCCATCCAACCAACAGCTCTTCGACTACTTCTTTTGCCCCAATTCCTTCCATTTTGTATGAACGGGAGCCCAACACATACCAAATTAAATTGGCATGATCTGGTTTTTGACTTAATTCATCCGGCGTCCACCATTCTTCTGGTTTATTAAACCAAGTCGTAAGCAAATTCCGGTAGCTTTCTTTTATTGGAATCGCCTTTAAGACAAGTGCTTTAATTTTTTCATCACTAACCTCACGGAAATTAAGCAGCTCATCTTGACTAAGGCCATTTTCTTTGTTGGCAAAAACCAGATAACCAAACATGGAGCGACAGATATGGACTCCCCGGTCATTAACCACATCATCAAGCTTTACCTCTGCCCCAACAAATTCCAAAATTTTTGCAACTGACATGCCTAAAAAGTTATTGCGGAGGTGGCCAAGCATAATGGTTGTCTGAGGGTTAGGGCTAGTATGCTCAAGTAAAATCTTCTTTTCTTTTAGTAAATTGGATGATCCATACTGATTACCTGTCGTAAGCACTGAGCTTATTGAAGTGCTAAAAGCAGCAAAATTGAGCCATATATTGAGAAAACCTGGACCAGCGACTTCTATTTTTTCAATAAAATTTGGTAAGCCCATCTCTTGCCAAGTCTTAATTAATTCGGTCGCAAAGTCCCGCGGGTTTTTGCCAATTTTCTTCGCCAACACTAAGGCAATGTTGGTCGAATAATCGCCGAAAGAAAGTTCAGCCGGATGCTCCAAATTAATTTCTACTTCAACTTCCGGGGCAATCTTTTTAAGAACTTTAACAAGTTCCTCTTTAATTTGCTCACTAAACATAGTCTTAATTATACTATAAGAAGAAACAGAAGGAGAAGAGGGACTAGGTGGACAAAGGGAAAAAATAGTTACTCTACGAGATGGGCTTACCAAATTTTATTTTGAGGAACTAATAAAGTAATTTTTTCTTCCCCTTCCACTTCTTCTACTCCCATTAAAATCATGCCCTGGCTCTCAAGACTCATCATTTTTTTAGGCTCTAAGTTAACTAAAACCAAAACTTGGGTACCAATTAGGCTTTCAGGACTAAAATACTTCTTGATTCCAGAAAGGATTGTTCTTTTGCCTAACTCACTGCCTAAATCAACAGTTAAATTTAAGAGTTTCTCACTGCCGGGAATCTCCTTACATTCCACAATTGTCCCAATTCTTAGGTCAAGCTTGACAAAATCAGAATATTCGATAGTTTGTTTAATCATATTATTTATTTATTGATTGATTGACTGGTGCGGACTAAAGTCCACTATTACAACCTTAAAGAAAAGTATATCATTTTTGCTTCTGAGGCTAAAGATGGTAAAATAAGTTTAATTTTCATTTCTCAATTTACAATTTTCATTAAATTTTCATTAGTTTAATTTTCAATTAATAAAAAATGAAAATTATTTCATTGAAAATTGATTGTAAATTGAAAATTTAAAATTGAAAATTATGAAAGTACTCAAGTTAACCTCCACCAATCAACAAGAAATCATCAAGCAAACAGTTGCCACCTTAAAATCCGGTGGTCTGGTTGTCTTTCCTTCAGATACGGTTTATGGTCTTTTAGCTGATGCGGCTAACCCTGAAGCAGTTTCTAAGCTACTGGCTTTTAAAGAAAGACAGCCGGGTAAGGCCATTTCCATCTTTGTTGCTGATAAAGACATGGCAGAAAAATATGTCGAATTAAATCAAAATGGACAAAATGTAATCAAAAATTTAACACCAGGGCCATTTACAGTAATAGCGAAATATAAAAACAAAGAAGAATCACGAGTACCACGGGGAGAAATTGACCAAAGGCTGCTGGCGGAGAATGGGACATTGGGAATTAGGATTCCTGACTATCCTTTGATCCTTAATCTTATTAAAGAATTCGACAAGCCAACCACCGCCACTTCCGCCAATATCAGTTCCAGCCCACCGCATTATTCAATTGAATCTTTCTTAAAATCTCTTTTGCCGAAATCTGATTCTGCAAGGTCTCCCCTTGCAGAATTTTCGTGCCTGCAAGGGGAGACCTTGGGGAAAAAGTCTAAAAAATTAAGCCTCATCGACCTTATTGTTGATGCCGGAGAACTCCCCCATAACAAACCTTCAACCGTAATTGATACGACTACAGGACAACTAAAGACTTTAAGACCGGGAAACTTACTGCCCAAAACCCCCAACAGTCTAATTAGCAATTCAGAAAAAGAAACTAAAGAATTAGGCCGATTTTTGGCGACAAAGCTTTTGAAAAAATGCTTTAGCAAAGCAATTGTCTTTCTGCTTGAAGGCGAACTAGGAACCGGAAAAACCATCTTTACTAAAGGATTAGCCGAGGCTCTGGGAATTCAAGAAGAGATAATTTCCCCCACTTACACCATTTTTTACGAGTATCAAATTAATTTACCAAAAGATTGGTTAGATTCTTTGAAATGTTTTGACACAGATCGTCTCAATCAAAATATATCAGTAAAAGAGTTTTGCCCACTTCGTAAATTGGTTCACTTTGACCTTTACCGCATTGAAACGCCGGAAGAGTTAAAAGAAATTGGCTTTTTTGATAATTTAGTCTGCGGAAATCTTTGCGTTATTGAATGGGCAGAAAGATTACCTAAAGAAGCGATTTCCGCAATACGAAACACTGCGGAAATTGTCTATATTAAGCTAAAACATTCAGGCATAAATCAAAGGGAAATTGAATGGGGATTTTCCGCAGAAGAAAAGGCTTAATTAGCATT
>JAMCYY010000093.1 GCA_023473205.1 Patescibacteria group bacterium | reverse complement strand
GGCTAAGAGTAAATAAAATGCAGGCAAACAAATTAATAAACGGAAAGGTTGATAATTGGGAACGAAAAAAGAAACTAACCAGGCGATAATTATCGGCAAACAAAGCCAAAGAACGATCACCTTTCCCCACACCTGTTTCTCTTCCCTTATCTTACTAATAGCCCTTACCCCTAACGACCCTAAAATTCCCAATATTCCTAAGACAACAAAAAAATATAATTTTTTATTAAAAATCGTCACTCTCCCTATAAAGAATTTAGTTAAAGTTAAAGGTAAAGCCTTGAAAAAAGAAAGATTTACCAGCTGTCCCCACTCTGGTAATATCTGCGTAGCTATTTTTCCGGTTTGCCATTGACGGAAAAACATTGGCAACCAAGGCAAATAAATAAGCAAATAAGCAAATAAACAAATAAGCAAAGTTTTATATTGTTTCTTTAAGAAAAGTAAAAATAATTGAACTAATAAAGCAAAAAAAGCATAATAATCGGTATAAATAGCCACTATTGTAAAAAGAAAATAGGCAAGCTTTCCTTTATTTCCCCAATGTTTCCTATTTTCCTTACCTCTAAAAATATCCCTTAAGAAAAAATAAAAAGAACCTGTCACTAAAAAAGCTGAAACCGCATACATTCTTACTTCTTGCGAATAATACAGATGAAAAGGCGAAGTTGCTAAAAATATTGCTGCCAGTTCCCCTAATTTTCCCAATTTCCCTAATTTTCCAATTTTATAAACTAAAAAAACTGTCCCTGCTCCTAAAAGTACCGAAGGCATTCTTAAAGCAATTTCGGTACTGCCAAAAATTCTTACCCAAAAATACATTAAAAAGTGATAGAAAGGCGGATGAAAATCACCTAAAAGTTCAGTAAAAATCCCGCTAAAGGTTCCCCGGCTAGTTAAGGCTTGAACTGCTTCATCTAACCATAAACTTTGGTTTAAATTAATTAGACGTAATATCAACCCCAAGGCAAGAATAACAACGATAATCATTTTCTTAAACGACTTCATTAAAAAAAGCCAAATAACGGCTGACATTTTTTTCAACCAAATAGTTTTCTTTTATTTTTAAAAGTCCATTTTTACCCATGAGTTTTCCTTGTTCAGTATTCTTAATCAGTTTATTTAAAGCAAAAGCCAAAGGTTCTACCTGGCCTGCGGGAACAAGTAAACCTTCTACTCCATCACTGACCACATCTTTAAGCCCTCCTAAGTCACTCACCACTACTGGGTAACTACAGGCCATTGCTTCAAGAACAGAAAGGGCCGTTCCTTCTGGATGGATCGAAGGATAAACAAAAATATCACTGGCTTGCAAAAGCTTTGCCACTTCTTCACGCCCTTTAGTTCCTAAAAAATAAACATTGGCAATTTTTTCTTGTTTCACTTTTTCTTTGACCTCTCTTTCCACAGAATCTGGCTGCCCTTCACCCGATCCCACGATAATTAAAATCGCTTTTTTTTCCACTCCTGCCATTTTCCAAGCATCCAGTAAGACTAAAAGTCCTTTTCTTCTGACTAACCGACCGCAAAAAGTCATCCAAAACTTGTATTGTGGGAAAGGATATTTTTTTCTAAAAACGGCTTTTTGCTTTGGGTTAATCGGAAAAAAAATACTGTCATCAACAGAATTAGTGAAGCTTTTAATTCTGGCTTCTTTAATCCTAAGACTGATTAATTCCTCTTTTATCTCGGGAGTTTGAGCAACAAAAAAGTCTGCCTTTAAGGCAAGGGCCAAACGTGTTTTTATTAAAAGGTGAACATATTTTTTGGCTGACAAAGCTTTATCTCCAGAGAAAAAAAGTTCACCTGGAGTTTCTACTTTAGAAACCACTTTTTTACCAAAAATTTTGCCCATCATAGTGGCAGTTGAACCAAAAATATTAGCCAAGCCGCCATTAATATAAAAAATATCAAATTTTTTAAAATTTCCGAGAAGGTAAAAAGCTAAAGACAAACCGCTCCAATAATCAGCCAAACGTCCAAAACCAGTGCCTAAGCGCTTGACCACAAAACCTGGAGGAAAAACTTCACTTGCTAAAAGTTTTTTTTGCCACCTTTTGGTCACTACTGTTACCTTGGCTTTTTGCCGCGTAAATTCCTCACTAAGCTCCCGGCACTGCGTCTCTGCCCCACCGACAATTGGGGCAAACCTTTCAATGACCATTAAAATAGATAAAGATTTATTCATTCGTCTTTCAATTTAATTGTTACCTTGCCATCTTGCTTGCCCTGTGAAATTTGTTGCAATTTTACAGGGTTATCTTGTTTTACTCTTACTCTATCTCTTACTCTTACCCATCTTCCTTTGATACTTTTGATACATCTGACACCTCACATAGTTTTATCAAATCCCCACGAATATACTTCCACCGGCCAACGGTTCCAGTCAGGGGAAAAAGAAGCATATTCTTCTTTTTTTTCTAAAAAAAGATTTTTTCTGGCAAAATCGTTCGTGGGGATTTGATAAAACCTAAAATTATGTTCAACCAAAATTAAAAAACCCAGCGGATATTTTTTATAAACCTCTTCAAAGTCTACTAAGGAATGAAGAAAAACCGCTCCCGTACTCTGGGAAACTTTAAGATCAACCATATCATTTCTCGGTATGAAACTAATCTTCCCTTCACCTAAATAATATGAAGGAATATCTTCATCAATATCCACGACAGCAATTTTGCTCCAATCTTTTCCCTTTGCTTTTTGCGCCACCATTTCATAAATTCCTTTATAATTAATCTCCGGAATCTCCCGCATATCAAAATTTAAAGAATAAAACTGCCGTGGCTTTAAGGAAAACTTATTACCACTGCCGATAATAAAACCGATTAAAAGAAAAAAGAGAACTTCTTTTTTAAAAAGTAAATTGAAAAAAACAATTTTATTCTTTTTAAATCCCTCAGCTAAATTACCGGCGATCCCAAAAATTGATTCCGACGTCAGCAAAAACAATAAGGGAAAAAGGACTAAAACATATTTTTCAAAAGGAACATGAAGTAAAAAAGAGGCTGAGAAAAGATAAATAACCAATGAAGACAAAAATAAAGTTAAAACATCATTTTTCTTTTGCTTCCAAAGATTAAAGATTGCCAGCAGGCTCAGAAAAACAAAAATCGGGTACTGACGCCAAAAAAGGGAATGATAATATGAAATAAAGTTTCCTCCATGCAAAAGACGCGGGAGAATCGTCCTTAAATGAGGGACAAGGGCATTTTGCAAAAAAACTGCCAAAACAATTCCCAATATCACCAGAAAAATAGTTAACTTAATCGCTATCTTCCTGGTGTTTGGTTTCATTAAAAGAGACAGCATGGCAATTGGCAGTAAAGTTAACCCTAAGGTATGAGTTAAAATACTAAAAAATAGGCTTCCGAAAAAAAGAATCAAGAATCGCCCTCTCTGAAATTCTAAATAAAGATAAAGCCCCAATAAGGTTAAAAGGAAAAAAAATTCAAAAATCGTGTAGCCCCGGGCTTGGCGGGACCAGGCAATTTGGGCATAAGAAAAAGCAGTTAAAGCTGCTGCCGCTAAGCCAACTTCCGGCTGAAATAATTTTTTCCCCATTATAAAGACAAGTAAAACCACTAATGTCCCAAAAATTACCTCGGGCAAACGTGCTGCCAATTCATTTTGACCTAAGACTTTAAAAGAAAATCCAGTCAAATAATGAGTGGCCAAGTAAACCTTAAGGGAAAAGTTATTTAGTTTAATTAAAGGCAAACCACTCTCGCTAACTGCCCGGCCAAAACGAGCGGTACTCGCCTCATCAGTCCAAAAAGAGTAATTTCCTGTCAGTCCATAAATGCGGTAAAAAAAGGCCAAAAACAAAAGAAAAATCAAACTTGCCTTTAAAAAAGCAGTTACTTTAAACATGGTTTCCTTTTAAAACTTGCCAAACAAACAGATTATTAATAAAAAGCCCGAAAAATTCACTAGCCACCACCGCCCAGGCTGCCCCTTCAATTGAGTTCTTGTTAATAAACCAAAAGCACAAAACAATTCCGATTATAAAATTCAAGCCAAAAAATAGCAAAAACTTTTTAACCAGTTTTGAATTCTGGATAATATTGCCCGCTAAGGAATTTAAAAAGAAAAGTAAGACCGCTAAAGATAAAATTTTCATTATTGGAATTGCCGCCAGATATTTTGTTTGATAAGCAAACTGCAGCACAGTCTCTGCGCCGCGATTAAATACCAAGAGAAAAGGCAAGGAAATAAAAAGTAAAATTAAAAGACCACGGAAATAAAGGTTTTTGAGCTTTTGCGGGTCATTGACAGTTAAACGGGAAATCAGCGGAAATAGCGCCAAAGCTAATGATTGAGGGACTAAAATTGCTGCTTCGACAAATTTAAAGGCACTGCCATAAATTGCCGTTGCTGACGGACCACGAAGAAGCCCAATCATTACCACGGAAATCCTTAAATAAAAAACTCCTAAAATGGTCAAAGCGCCAAAAATCCAAGAAGAAGCTAAAGCTTTTTTCCAAAAAGAAAGATCAATTTTCCATTCCAATGCTTGTTCTTTTTGAAAATGAAGAAAAACCATTCCTCCTAGCAGTAAATTCGCCAAAGGATAAGCCAATAAAACCCAGGTTAATTTTAAATTTAAGTAAAAAAAAGCAGATCCTAAAATCGCTGTTAACACTGTCAAACAAAGGTTAATTATTGACAGATAAGCCATCTTCTCCTTAGCATTCCAGAAACTGGCCAGAAAAAAAGTCAAATTATAAGGAATTAAACCTAATCCAAAAATAGCTAAGTAACCTATTTCCCTTCCCGGCTGACCCAAAAGTAAACCTAAAAAAAGCACGGCAAAATAAGTAGCTATCGCTAAAAAAACCCTTAATGGTAAAAGACGTCCTAAATAAAAGGAGGCTTTCTCTGGTTCGCGGGAAATCTCTTTTAAAACTAACCGTTCCAAACCGAAGTCTGCTACCGGAATAAAGTTATAAACAAAAGCCAAGGTAAAAGTATAAAAACCAAAATCAACAACTCCTAACGCCCGGGCTAAAAAAATATAATAAAAAAAACCAATTCCCCGACTAATAATTTGTGAAACACTTAGAAATAAAGTGTTTTTGGCAATAATTTTATTCATTAACTAAAATTTTAACAGTTCTCATGTTAAAATAATACCCAGTGTAGCTTTATGAAAAAAAACTATTTTGCTTTAATTATTATTGTCTTGCTCCTTTCTTTAGGTTTATTTTTACGATTACACTGGTGGCCTGATTACCTCACTTTTGGTTATGAACAGGCAAGAGATGCCCTGACGGCAAAAAATATATTTATTGAAAAAAAACTGACTCTTTTAGGCCCAACAACGGAAATTGAAGGAATTTTTCATGGCCCGATTTATTATTACCTGATTGGAGCAATTTATTTTTTGGGTGGCAACAACCCGGCGAATATTGGACTTCTTCATCTCCTGATAAACCTCACCGCTATTCCGATCATTTTTTTTGTCGGGAAAAAACTTTTTAATCAAAAGATTGGCATTTTAGCCGCCGTTATCTTTACTTTTTCTTATGAGGTTATTTCCTATAGCTTTTGGCTTTCTAACCCCAGTCCGGCCTTACCTTTAATTATCTTAACCTACTTTTTCCTTTACAAATCTTTTAAAAAAAATTACCATTACCTCCCCTTAGCCGTCTTTTTTTTAGCTGTCTCAACTTCATTTGATTTAATCATTATTATGAATATTTTTGGGGCAATCATCCTCTACTTTATTTACAACCAACAAAAGATTCCCTGGAAAACCTGGCTATTGGCATTCTTTTCCTTTGTTATCCCTTTAATAAATTACCCTTTTTTTGAGGCAAGACACAAATTTCTAATGACCAATACTTTTCTTAATGTCCTCAAAGCACAGGATTCGCAATTTAAAACTATTTTTCAATATTTAGGAACCTACTTTAATGGCTTGGCTAAAGAATTCGCCAATCTTTTCTTTCCCTTGCACGGATTTTTTGCCGGGATAATTATGTTTTTCCTGTTATATTACCTTTGGCAAAAACTTAAGCAAAAGAAAATCAAAGAAACTCCTTGGCCCTTAATTACTGTCTGGCTTTTTTCTAACCTGCCAACTTTTTTAATTATTGCGGCAGTTACTAATTCAGAATTTTCTTATTTTGGAGTTAACGCCGCCGCCTCTCTTCTCTTGGCTGCTTTTCTTAACGAACTTCTGGAGAAAAGAAAGTCTCTTTTAGCTGCCAGCCTGTTATTAATTATCGTTTTGGCAAATTTATATGCTTGGCAAAATTATTTACCCAACCCTCAAAAAAGACTCTTTGATTCGCAACGTGGGGTAATGCTAAAAAACAGCCTTGCCACGATTGACTATACTTATCAAGAAGCTCTAGGCAAACCTTTCTTCGTTGATAAAGTAACAGTGCCTCTTTTTGTCAGCCCACTGTGGGATTATCTTTATTCTTGGTATGGCAAGCAAAAATATGGTTATTTACCAACAAAAGATACCAATACAAATAAACAATTCCTCATTATTGAACCGGGTTGGGGACTAACTTATGAAATTTACAAGCAAAAAGCAAGGGAAAATCTTGAGAAAAAAACAGTGCTTGAGGAACCAAGAGAATTCGGAATGATCAGCGTTGAAAAAAGAAAGTTAAGGTAATTTTTTATTCTTTGTGCTTTTTCCTCTTTTGGTAAAAAAATTCAAACCAAGACTGTAAAATGGCTAAAGATGAAAAAGTAAAAACATAATTGCTGGTTCTGATTGACCAACCTTCGGACTTAAAAGCAAAAAAAATTCCGTCAACGATTAAAAGCAAAATAGTAATCACCAAAGATAAATAACTGGGCAAACGAAGTGCGATTATCACGATTAACCAATAAAACCAAAATATTTGGTTAAAGTTAAGACCCAAAAAAACAAGATAGCTTCCTTGTTTTAACATAAAAATAAAAACTAAAAGCATCGTTAACAACAAGAATTGTGCTTGGTATTGGCAAAAGTAGTGCCAAAGCGAATTAGCTCTTTTTTTCATTTTTCTATTGTTTCTTTAATAACCGCTGCAATCAAAATGACAAGAATAAAACCTGTAAAAACAAAACCAAGCCAAACAATCCTTTGCGGCTCAAATTCAAGAATAATCTCGTTTTGAGGAGAATTGCCCAAATCACCTGGTAAAATTTCCCAGCCGTTAGCATAAGCTTGCGCCTGAAAATGACGTTCTTCAGGAAGCGATTGGTCAAACCAACCAATTAAAGAGGATCTATTTTTTTCCTTCAAAGGATAGGCCTTCCAACGCGAATCGAAAGTTTCCCCTAAAACTAAAAAATAAGGTTGCTGGCTTTTTTCAACCCAAACGCGATATTGAGTCGGCGAAATTTTGGTAAAAGTTAAGGGTAAAGAAGAAACTGAAGTAATCTCTCGGTCAACTTCACTTAAGGCAAAGCGGTATTTCTTGATTTTACTTAAATTAATATTGTCTAAAAGGTTAACCGACTCCCCTCCTTTAGCAACTGAATTAAACAATAGTCCTGCCTGCTTTATCCCTGGAAAAAAATTCACAATTTCTTCATGTCTCTGCCAGTAACTATCTTTTTTTAATAATTTCTGGGGCCATTGAAAGGTAGCTTGAAGATCTTCTTCACTTCCTTCTAAAGATAAGGCCGAATCACGACGACTTTGTAAAACGGCAAAATTTAAGGATTCACCTTTAATGTTTTTATAATCAAAAGAAATGAGGTAAGCAGAATCAGGAAAAAAATCTTTAATCGTTTTTAACAAAGGAACCTGGTAGTCAGAAGAGGTAATTTTCAGGGAATAGTTGCCCTGGGTTGCTTCCTCAGAAAACTTTTTTCTTAAAGGCTGATAACGTAAAAGATCCGACTGGCCGTCATAAACGTAAGGAGCTGAAGGTTCATCAGTTTCAAAAGAAGGATTGGAAATTAAATTTGTTTTTGGAGTTGTACTAAAGGTGAACTCATGTCTTCCTTCACTTAGCCAAATTTTCTTGGGTAAAGTGGTCAAGTTTTGGCCGTCAAGATGAAGATCAAAAAGACCAACAAAACCTTCTCCCAAAGGTAGAAGTTCATAAAAAGCTGCCTTAGGAACCGTAAATTCAGCCTTATTATTAAAATCCCAAAACTCATTAAAAAGTAAAAGTTTTTTTTGCTGTAAAAGTTTTTGCTCCTCTGCTAAAGATTTTTCAAAAGTTTTCTTGGGGACAATTACTATCGAAGCAATGACATTTTCATCATTAGAATTTAATAACAATTTATATTTTCCTGGATTAAGCTTTTCTTTACCTAAGTCCTTCCAGACATAACCATCTTCTTGAAAATCATAAAAACTTGCCCTCATGACCTTCAAGGTTTCGTTTGCAGATAAAACAAGCGTTGTTGTACCATTGTTTAAACCTTGATAGCCATTAATAAAAAAGAGATATTCATCTTCTTTGTCAATATTTAAAGGAAACTCTATTTTAGCATTATTACCGCGGGTAAAAATTGGCTTATCTAAAGTAGCCTGATAATCATTATTAAACCACCAGGCTAGTTGATGTAAATCTGTCCAACCTGATAAAGAGTTTTGTGATTTAATATAATTTGTCAGGGGAATTTTATATTGTTTTTCAATTTGGGCAAAAATCAAGTCATTATAATTATTCTTTTCGATAATAATCTCCTGAAAATTACTTTCTTTTTGTTTGGCCAAATCAATATCGTTAACAAACGATATTATATTTTTACTGAAGTCAAACTTCGGCAGGTTATTTAAGGCAAGGAGTACATTTAAGCTTCCACTAATTAAACTTTTGCTGGTTCCGGCATAAATTTGGGGAAAATTATTTTGATTATGTAAAATTGTCAAAGAGTTATACTTTTCACTCTTAAGCAAATCTGTTTGCCGGTCAAGGTTGAGACGAAGGTCATTGGTTTTCCTTGACCAAATATCTCCAAACATGGGAATCGCCCATTGGGTTATTTCAGTTTGGTTTCTAAGAACCAAGTCACTTACTCCTAAAATGCCCAAAATTCTTCCTAAACTTGAGACATCTTCACTGGCAGAAGAATATAAAAGGTTATTAAGCCAAAGTTCGGGCACATATTTAAAACGATAATTAATTTCATTTATTCCACCACCCAAAGTAAAGTGGTTAGCAAAATAATCAGAAACCCAGCTTTCATCTTTCCGGTCTTCCGGTTTAAGATAACCTGAACCAGTAGGCAACCAAAGAACTTTTCCTTCGCTTTTCTGTATTTCAAAGCTCTTATTTAAATCATCATAATCTTTAGAATAATTTACCAGACGCAAATAACCATTAAAGTTTCCACTAAGTAAAAATGGTAAATAATAAACCGTAAAAAAAATTATTATCAGGCCGAAATAAATTTTTTTGATGATTCTTAATTTTATTCCGAAAAAATTTTCTTCTTTATTATTGATGGCCAAAGCCAACAAAAAAGCATAACTTAAGGATATTAGCGGATAAAATTTATTGACATGGCGAAAGATACCAAAAAACAAAATGTTTTTTTCAATCATAAAGTAAGTTAAAGGGTTAGTGGTAATTCCTAAGATAATGACAATAATTGTGGCAAAATAGCGGGAAAAATTGTTTTTCCAGTTAAGAAGTAAACCAAAGAAAGCCAGCATTGGCAGACCAAAACTGCAAAAACGGCGGCTTATCCGCAAAATTCTTCCTCCGTCTGAAATAGACATCTCAAAAAAAGGTGCTAATTTGGACCATAAGCGGAAAATATCTAAAAACCTGATGACCTCCCCCACAGAAATGCTAAAATTCATCCCCCCTGCCGCCCCTGCCGGATTAAACAAAACAAGTAATATCCAGGGCGCATGAAATAAGAAATAACTAAGATAAAAACTTAAGAAAAACTTTAGGTAGTCCCTTATTTTTTTCTGTTTCAAAATCAGGCAATCAAAAAAAGCATAACTGAAGAAGATTATTGACTGTAAAATAACTGAATAAAGAGGATAAAAAAACGTCATTAATAATAAGAGGAAAAGCCACTTAAAAAAATTTTTGGGCTGTTCCAGAAGCTTGAAAAAAATTAAAATTGATAATGGCAAAAAGGCATAAAGCCCTAAAAACTCGCCTACTCCGCCAATTAAAATCCAGTCAAGGGAGAAAGGAGTAATTAAATACAAAACCGAGCCGATAATTGAAGCAACAAAATTTATCTTAAAATGGCGCAAAAGGGCATAAATAGACAACCCTCCGCCGACAAAGAAAAGTCCGAGCAAAAATTTAGTTAAAATTTCTCCGTTAAATCCCAAAGCCGCCAGAAGAGCAAAAAAACCTAAAAGCGGACTAAGCTGAAGAGAAAGCGGCTGCTGGGGCTGGCCGGTAAAAGTATTGGCCTCGGTCCAGGTATAAAGTGAATTTAGAAACCAACTGATTATTTGCTGACGCTGCGGAGGGATTGGCCAATCAAGGCCGCCAATCATCCCAGGATAAAGTGAATTTAGAAACCAACTCAGAAAAAAAAGCCCGCCAAAGATCAAAAGTAAGATTAAAAGTTTTATTGAAAATAATCGCTTTATCATTTAAATTACTTAGTTTTTAGTGGTAAAAACCGCGGTTGAGAAATGTTTCGGTTTTAAATTTGCCATAAACCATTTACCGAAAATTTTAATTAAATTAGTTAAATATAGCAAATCTTCTAAGGTTTTTATTTTTTGCAAATAACGCCAGGGTCTTTTAAGCCGGGAAAGCAAAAAAAGTGAATAGGCTTTTTCCCTTATTTTCGCCAGTTCTTCTGCTCTAAAATACTTGGTATCGCAACCGCCCACAAACTGGGAAGCACGGTCATTGTAAATTAAACCTTTAGCAACAAAATAATCATAAAGAGGAGTTCCCGGGAAAGGGGTAGCAGAATAAAAAATTGCCAAATCTAATTCTGATTTTAAAGCAAAATTAATGGTATCGTTAATAGAATTAATTTTTTCTTCCGGAAAACCGATAATAAAAGTACCCACTGTCCAAAGGCCAATTGAGTGGCAATATTTAATAATTTCTAACGCCCAATCATAAGAATAATTCTTGCCAATAATTTTTAAGGTATCACGGTTTCCTGATTCCAGGCCGAAAGTTACCCGATAACACCCGGCTTGTTTCATTTTAAAAAGCAAAGGCTTATCGAGTAACCACAAAGCAATTCCATTAGGAGTAGCCCATTTTATGTCTATCTTCCGCCTGATAATTTCATCACAAATTTTTTCTAACCTTTCTTTATTTACAGAAAGGGAATCGTCTAAGAAATGGATTTCCCGAACGCCGAAATCTTTAACTAAATGCTCAATTTCATTAACCACATTTTCCGGCGAACGTCCACGCCAGCTTCTGCCCCAAATTGTTTTTACCGCACAATAAATGCAGTTACCCGGACAACCCCTGGAAGTGACCATTGTTGTCAGCGGATAGCGCATATTATGGACTTCCTCTTTCCTTTCCTTAAAATAAATTGTCAGAGGC
>JAMCYY010000086.1 GCA_023473205.1 Patescibacteria group bacterium | reverse complement strand
GCCAAGTTGGCGAAACTTAATTTAACGGAAGAGGAAATTATTCGTTTTACTTCGCAGCTGACAGAAGTCCTTAATTTTGTGGAGAAAATTAATCGAGTAGAGACTAAAGATACTCCGCCACTTTTTAATGTCGCTGGTAAACAAAACATTATGCGTGAAGATGTGGTTAGGCCTTCATTAACTCAGGAGGAAGCCTTAGCTAATGCCAAAGAAACTTATAAGGGATATTTTAAGGTAAAGGCGGTATTAGGGTGAGGAAATTTAAAAAAAATTATGAAATTAAATGAATTAACGATTACTGAGGCGAAAAAAGGGCTTGCTGACAAGAAATTTTCTACTAATGAGCTTCGGGATGATTGCTTGGCGCAGATTAAAAAAGTTGATTCAAAAATAAAGGCTTTTGTAACGGTTGGGGAACAAGGGGAAGAAGGGAGAGAAGGGACGGAACTTTCGGGCATACCAGTTGCAATAAAGGATGTCCTTTCAACTAAAAATTTGCGCACAACGGCTTCGTCAAAAATTTTAGAAAATTATTTTCCTGTTTATGATGGTACGGTGGTGGAGCGAATTAAAAAGGGAGGAGCGGTTATTATTGGTAAAACCAACTGTGATGCTTTTGCCTTTGGTGGTTCCACTGAACACTCTGGTTATGGACTAAGTTATAACCCTTGGGATTTAAGCCGAGTTCCGGGTGGCTCCAGCGGCGGTTCGGCAGCTGCAGTGGCAGCTGATGAATGTCTTTTTGCCTTAGGAACTGACACCGGTGGTTCGATTAGACAGCCAGCTTCATTTTGTAACATAACTGGACTCAAACCTACTTATGGCGCTTGTCCACGCTATGGCCTTTTGGCAATGGCTTCATCTTTTGATTGCCCTGGGCCAATGGCAAAAACAGTTGAAGATTGTGAAATTGTTTTTAATTGGATGGAAGGTGAAGACTTTCATGATGCCACTTCTTCAGCTGGTCAAATTAAAAAACATATTGAAAAACAAGATAAAATTAAAATTGGTTTGCCAAAAGAATATTTTGCGGAAGGAATTGACGAAGAAGTTAAGACTTTGGTGATGGCCGCCGCGAAATTACTTGAACAAAATGGTTTTCTTTTGGAAGAAGTAACTTTGCCGAGGACAGAGTATGGTGTGCCTGTTTATTATACTTTGATTTTTTCAGAGATTTCTTCAAATATGGCTCGATACGATGGCATTAGGTTTGGCAAAGATAGAGATTCTTTTGAAGACGAAGTTAAGAGAAGAATAATGTTGGGAACATATACATTATCAGCCGGTTATTTTGATCAATATTATTTAAAAGCTTCGCGTGTTCGCAGTCTTGTTCAGAAAGATTTTGAAGAAGTATTTAAAAAAGTAGATTGTCTTTTGGGTCCTGTGGCACCAACGCCCGCTTTTAAAATAGGAGAAAAAAGTAATGATCCAGTACAGCTTTATTTGGAAGATATTTTGACAGTTTCTGCAAATTTAGCGGGAATTCCTTCACTTGCTTTACCTTGTGGTTTTACTAAAGAAAATTTGCCCGTTGGGATGCAAATCATGGGTCCGGCTTTCTCAGAAGAAGGGCTTTTTAAAATTGGAAAACGCTATCAGGAGTTAACTGATTGGCACAAGAGAAAGCCGGAGATTAAATAATTATTCTAATTAACCTAATTATTCAAAAAAGATAAAATTAAAAACAGATGCAAAAGAAAGAAGCTTTAAGCTTTATTAAAACCAATAGAAACTTTAACCTTCTTTGGGCGTCGCAAATCCTTTCCCAAATTACGGTTAACATGATTAATTTCGTCATGGCGACAAGGATTTATGAAAAAACCGGCTCAACTTTGGCGGTTTCTTTTCTTTGGGTTTTTTATGCCATGCCTGCTTTTTTCTTGGGTCCTTTTTCCGGATTTTTAGTGGATTTATGGAGTCGCCGCAAAACACTTCTTTATTCTAATTTTCTTCAAGGGGTGACGATGCTGATGTTTTTGCTAATTGGCAACCATATTTATCTTGTTTACCCGATTGTTTTTCTTTATTCACTCCTTAATCAGTTCTATAATCCGGCTGAAGCTGCTTCTATTCCCTGGTTGGTTAAGAAAAAAGATTTGCCAATGGCTAACAGCCTTTTTTTATTAACCGCCCAAAGCGCTTTGGTTTTTGGTTTGGGTTTTAGCGGCATTCTAATGCGGCTTTTTGGTAAAAATAACCCGGTGATTTTATCCGCAGTTAGTCTTTTTGCGGCAGCGTTAGCAGTTTATTTCCTCCCTCAAAATGAACCTGGGCGTAAAAATTTGGCTAATAGTTTTTCTCGCTTTTTAGGCGGAATCAGAGCGGGCTATCTTTTTGTAAAAAATACTAAAATTATTCTTTTCCCCTTACTTTTAATGGTTTTCTTCCAAGTTTTTTTGGTAATTTTAGGAGTGACTATTCCGGGAATTTCGCGTGACATTTTAAATATTGAAATTCAAGATGCCGGTCCTTTACTTATTATGCCTATTGGGATCGGGGCGCTTTTAGGTGCCTTATTTATGACCAGGATTGCCAGTAAGTTCCGCAAAAGGGTTTTAATGAAAAATGGCTTTTGGGCAGTATTTGGGGTTTTACTCCTTTTTTCCTTACTAATTCCTTTATTAGGACAATTTAAAATTTTATTTGCCATACCATTAATGTTGGTTTTAGGTTTGGCCGGTTTCTTTATTGTTGTTCCTAACCAAACATTGGTTCAAGAAAATACCCCACCGCAAATGCGTGGCCGAGTTTATGGAACTTTAGGCTTTTTTGGAAATTTAATCACCTTGCCTTGCCTGCTTTTTACTGCTTCAATTGTTGATATTATTGGTTCAAAACTTTTTGTTTTTGTGGCGGCTTTAATTGTTTTGTTAATGATTTTGACTTTTGATACCATCGAACGTTATATTTTGGCCGCAGATGTAAAAATGACAGAAAATCCATTAACAGTTAAGCAGTGAAATTAAATATGCAAATAAAAAGAGTCATTATCGGCCTGGAAGTTCATGTTGAGCTAAGAACTGCTTCCAAAATGTTTTGTTCTTGCTCAGCTGATCATTTCGGGAAAGAGCCAAATACCCAAACTTGTCCGGTTTGTTTAGGCTTGCCCGGCGCTTTGCCCGTTCCTAACAAAAAAGCAATTGAATGGACTTTGCTTTTGGGTTTGGCCTTAGGCGGTGAAATTCAAAGCTTTAGCCGCTTTGACCGTAAAAATTATTTTTATCCGGATTTGCCTAAAGGTTATCAAATTTCCCAATACCAACAACCATTTATTTTAGGTGGAAAAATAACTTTAGAGAGTGGTAAAGACATCCGGATAGAGAGAATCCATCTGGAAGAAGATACTGGTAAGCTTTTGCACCAAGTGATTGCGGATGAACCAAGTACTTTAATTGATTATAACCGCTCCGGGGTCGCTTTGGTAGAAATTGTTTCTCAACCTGATTTGTCCTCTTCTGAGGAGGCCAAAGAATATTTAGAAAAGATCCATCAAATTGTCCGCTACTTAGGAATTTCTGATGCAGATATGGAAAAAGGCAGTATGCGGCTTGAGCCAAATGTAAATCTGGAAATTGAAGACCAAGGCCAGCTTTATTACACCCCAATTGTCGAGTTAAAAAATATCAATTCCTTTCGCTTTGCGAAAAAAGCGATGGAATATGAAATTAAAAGACAATTGGAAATTTTTCAAGAAAAAAGGATTGAAAAGGGAAAAGGAAATAAACAAACCCGTGGTTGGGATGAAGACAAACAAATGACTGTTCCCCAAAGAGAAAAAGAAGAGGCCTCTGATTATCGTTATTTTCCTGAGCCGGATATTCCACCTTTTTTCTTTACGGAAAAAGAGCTTACGGCTTATAGACTACAGTCTACAGCAATTGAGTTGCCGAGAGCGAAAAAAGAAAGGTTTATGAGTGAATATGGGCTTTCAGATTATCAGGCTGGGATTTTAACCGCTGAAAAAGAAATGGCCTATTATTTTGAAGAAGTAGTTAAGTTTGGAAAGGTGAAAAATATTGGCGCAACAGAGACTGCTAATGTTATAATTAACAAGCGGGCAAAAGAAGGCATTTCTCCGAAAGAGCTGGTAGATTTTATCGCTTCAACCAAACAAACAATTACTGTTTCTGAGGAAGATATTGATAAAATAATTGATGCTTTGCTTGCCGCTCATCCCGAAGTCGTTGAGAGCTACAAGAAGGGGAAAGTTGCCGCTTTGGGAATGATTGTAGGACTGATTAAAAAACAAGCAGGAGCAGTTGTTCCAATAGAGAGAATTGCAGGGAGAATCAGATAAATTTCTAATTTAAAATTAAAAATTTGGTGCTGGTAAAAAAGGAAGACATAGGATTACAGGCAAAAGCATTAGGAGTAGATTAGATTATGAGTAACTTTGTTCATCTTCATGTTCATACAGAATATTCTCTTCTTGATGGCTTGCCAAAAATTAAAAAGCTGGTTGGCCGGGCAAAAGAGTTGGGAATGCCAGCCGTGGCTTTAACTGACCATGGGGTTATGTATGGGGCGATTGAGTTTTATAAAGAATGTAAGGCTCAAGGGGTAAAGGCCTTAATTGGCATGGAAGGCTATACCGTTAACCATGACCATAAAATCAAAGACGCGGCCAATAAAGAAAATAATCATATTATCCTAATTGCCCAAAATTTTACCGGATATAAAAATTTAATGAAATTGGCTTCTATTGCTGCAGTCGAAGGATATTATTACCGTCCGCGTTTCAAACGGGAGCTTTTAAAAACTTATCATGAAGGCATAATCTGTTTATCTGCTTGTCCGGCGAGTGAAATTGGTGAGTATCTGATTTCTGGTAATTATGAAAAAGCCAAGGAGACCGCTTCCTGGTATCAAGATATTTTTGGTGAAAATTATTATCTGGAAATTCAAAGACACCAATATCGTGATTTTCTTTCAGAAGCTAAAGAGGCAATGATCCGCGACCATTTGAAAAAAATGCAGCAGACAGAAGATCAATGGGTTAAAGGAACAATTAAGCTAAGCCGCGAGTTGGGAATTCCTTTAGTGGCAACGAATGATGTCCATTATTTAAAACAAACTGATGCTTTTGCCCAAGATGTTTTAGTTTGTATTTCGACTGGTAAGCTGGTCAGTGATTTAGACCGGCTGCGTTATGTTGATACACCGACTTTTTATTTAAGGACAGAAGAAGAGATGCGGCAAATTTTTATGGATGTCCCTGATGCCGTGGATAACACAGTTAAAGTTGCCGAAAAAGTTAATTTGGAAATTGAACTTGGAAAATGGAATTTTCCTAATTTTGAATTACCTCCGGGTAAAACCGCTTCTGACCAGTTGCGGGAGCAAGCTTGGGACCGTTTGCCCAGCCGTTATCCAGAAGTAGACCAAGACACTAAAGACCGACTGCAATATGAACTCGATATCATTATCCAAAAAGGTTATGCCACCTATTTCTTACTTATGTCAGACCTGGTTAACTGGTGTTCAGATCGGGGAATTATTACCAATACCCGAGGTTCAGCTGCCGGATCAATTGTCTCTTTTGTTTTAGGAATTACCACTGTTGATCCTCTGCGTTACCATTTGCCTTTTGAAAGATTTTTAAATCCCTTTAGGCCTAAGCCGCCGGATATTGATTTGGATATTGCTGATGACCGCAGAGAGGAACTAATTGCCCATATTACGGAAAAGTATGGTCGCAGTAAGGTGGCACAAATTTGTACTTTTGGCCGGATGCTGGCGCGAGCGGCTGTCCGGGATGTTGGCCGTGTTTTAGGTCATCCCTATTCTTTTCCTGATAAAATTGCCAAACTGATTCCTTTGGGATCGCAAGGCTTCCCCATGACCCTTGATAAAGCTTTGGAGACAACTCCTGAATTGAAAGCCCTTTATGAATCTGATGTTGAGGCAAAGAAAGTTCTTGATTTAGCGCGCGAAATTGAAGGTAATGCCCGGCAGTGTTCAATTCATGCCGCCGGGACAGTCGTTTCACCGGTAGAAATGACTGATTTTACTCCGCTTCAGCTGGAGACCAGCGGAGAGAAAATTATTACCCAATATGAAATGCATGCTTGTGAAGATGTAGGTTTAGTTAAATTTGATGTTTTAGGTATCCGCAACCTTTCAATTTTAGGGGCAGCGGTAGAAATTATTGAAAAAAGATCCGGCGAAAAAATTGATTTGCTCCATATTCCGCTTGATGATAAAAAAACTTTTGAAATGCTGGCGCGAGGTGATACTATGGGTGCATTTCAACTTGGAGGCAGCGGGATGACCAAATGGCTAAAAGAACTGATGCCTAACCGGATTGAGGACTTGATGGTGATGATTGCTCTTTTCCGGCCTGGGCCAATGGCGAATATTCCGGAATTCATTGCCCGTAAAAACAAAAAAAGTCCAGTGACTTATATGCATCCGAAGATGAAAGATTTTCTTGATAAATCTTATGGCATTTTAGTTTATCAGGAAGATATTTTATTTACGGCGCTGGAGTTAGCTGGTTATGACTGGGGCCGGGTTGACGCTCTGCGCCAAGCAATTGGTAAGAAAAAACCTAAAGAAATGGCAGAACAGCATGAAATTTTTGTTAAGGGCTGTATGGATAACTCAGGAATGACCAAAGAAGAGGCAGAAGCTTTATGGGATCTTTTCGTGCCTTTCCAGGGTTATGGTTTTAATAAAGCCCATGCAGCTTCTTACGGGATGGTTTCTTATCAGACTGCTTACCTTAAGGCAAACTATCCGGTGGAATATATGACTGCTTTGTTGACCGCTGAGTCAGGCGATACGGAAAAAGTAGTTGAAGGGGTAGCAGAATGTAAAAAAATGAAGATTTTGGTTTTACCGCCGGATATTAGTTTATCTCAGGCTGGTTTTTCTATTGAAGAAAATGCTAAATCCTTAGAAGGTAAAGCTATCCGGTTTGGTTTAAATGCGATTAAGAACGTAGGCCAGGCGGCTTTGGAAGAAATTTTAAAAGCCCGGGAAAGCGGAGGAGAATTTAAGAGTTTCTGTGACCTTTATTTGCGGGTGAATACCCAAAAAGTTAATAAAAAAGTTTTAGAGAGTTTAATTAAAGCCGGAGCTTTAACTAAATTTGGCAAAAGATCAGCGATGCTTGCAGGTTTGGATGCTTTAAGGTCAAAATGCGATTTGCTTATTAAACAAAAATCCCAAGGCCAGGAAAGTTTATTTGGAGAAAGTTCCTCTAAGGTTTTTGCTACTCCTGAGGATAATTTTCCCCAAATTGATGAATTTAAAAAAGAGGAATTAATTGCTCTGGAAAAAGAACTTTTAGGCTTTTACTTAACTGAGCATCCGCTTTCCACGGTTTTAAATGTGTTATCCATGGAAGTTGAAGAAAAGATTGGCCAACTTGATCCGGAAAATATGTCTTTTGGGGCCAAAGTGAGGTTGGGAGGAATTTTAACGTCTTTGCGGACTGTAGTTACTAAAAAAAGTAATTCCCAGATGGCTTTTGCGACGCTGGAAGATGAGACAGGCAAGGTGGAGCTAGTAATTTTTCCTAAATCTTACGCTGAAACTAAGGACCTTTGGGTTAAGGATAAGGCAGTGATTATTGAAGGGAAACTTGACCGACGTGAAGGAAGAGAGGACAAATCTAAGGAAGAGTTGACGGTGATTGTTGACCGCGGCCTGCCAATTAGTACCCAAGATGGTCCACAATATGATTTTGTAGTTCGGGTGGCTAAAGGGACTTCATCTAAAAAATTAATGGAATTAAACCGGATTTTAAAAGATAATCCCGGGGAAAAGTTTGGCGCCTTAATTTTTGAAAATGGTAATGGTGGGCCAAAGAAGCTGGAACTTAATTTTGGTGTCGATTATTCTGCTGAGGTTAAGGAAGAAATTAAGTCATTATTGCAATCTTTGGCAAATTAACCTAAAATATAACTCTATATGGCAAATCAAGTCATGGTTAAAGGTACACAAGTAAAGGTGGGTGATATTATCAGTATCAGCCAATCAGTAAAAGAAGGCGACAAAGAAAAGATTCAAAGCTTTGAGGGCCGAATAATTGCGATTCATGGCCGTGAGCCAAGTAAAACTTTTACGGTCAGGAAAGTGGCTTCCTTGAATATTGGGGTGGAAAAAATTTTTCCTATTAATTTGCCTTCGATTGTTAAAGTTGAAGTAAAAAAATCAATTACTCCGCGCCGGGCCAAGCTTTACTACCTAAGGAACAAAAAAGCCTAAGTTATGAAAAATCTTTCACTTGGGAGACTAGGTGAAAAGATGGCAGCTCACTATTTAACTTCTCTCGGCTTTCAAATTGTTGAAATGAATTTTCATAAACATTGGGGAGAACTGGATATTGTGGCCTTAGATAATTCTGCCCTGCCGACATTGGTGTTTGTAGAAGTGAAAACCAGGATGCAGGGTGACCGTATTTCACCTGAAGAAAGTATGACTCCCCGAAAGATTTCTTCGGTTAAAAGAAGCGGGCTTTATTATAAAAACCTTCATCCAGAATTGCCGGAATGTTTGAGAATTGATTTTGTAGGGATAGTTTTAGACGAAAATTACCAAATCTTAAGAGTTAATTATGTTAAAAGTATTTCCGGGTGGTGAATTTTGCTATAATAGATTTTATCTATGCTAATTTTCTTTGCGATTTTAAGTTTTGTTTCCACTTTTTTGGGCGGGCTTACGGGTTTAAGATACAAAGACAAACTGCACATTATTTTAGGCTTTACTGCCGGAGTACTTCTTGCTGTTGTGGCTTTTGATATTTTTCCGGAAATCATCGAATTGGTCGGGTTGCTGCAAATTAATCCGATTGGTCCGATGATTGCTTTAGTTTTAGGATTTTTAGTCTTTCATATTTCCGAAAAAATGCTTTTAATTCATCATGCTCAGGAAGACGAATATGGTGAACACAAACATCCTTCTGTTGGAGTTGCTTCAGCTTTAGCTTTAGCTGGTCATTCATTTCTTGACGGCGTTGGTATTGGTTTGGGTTTCCAGGTTTCTTCAGCAATTGGGGTTCTAGTGGCGATTGCCGTTATTTCTCATGATTTTGCCGATGGGCTTAATACGGTTACTCTTGCCTTGGTTCATAAAAATTCTACTAAAAAAGCAATTTCACTTTTAATTTTGGATGCTTTAGCTCCGGTTTTAGGAGTTATTTCAACCAGATTCTTCAGTCTGCCGGATAATCTTTTAGTCATTTATTTAGGATTTTTCGCCGGATTTTTGCTTTATATTGGCGCTTCAGAAATTTTGCCTGAAGCCCACAGCAAACACTCGTCAGTCGGAACAATTTTAATGACCATTTTAGGCATTGTCTCCATATTCTTTGTTTCCCAAGTGATTTAGTTTCTTTTTAGCTTCACACCTTCCAGGTGTAATCCATCTCAAGTTTGTGAATGTCAAGTACCCCATTTTTTAAGAACAATTTCTAAGAGATTGTTTGTATTTAACTGGGCTGGTTTTTAATCTGGTAACAATCCTGTCATTGTTGTAGTAATTTATGTATTGATAAATATATTCAGTCAATTACAAACTCGGTGGTATGTTTGGTTGACACACTCCAACCAACTATTTCTCTGGTAAAGATGTCCATAAAGGTGGCTAAGTGGATTATTTTTCCATTCCAATTTAGCCTTGTAAAATCTCCTGCAAAAACCACATTCGGCTTAATTGGACAACTTCCTTTAATAAAATTAGGGTATTTTGATGGAGGATTGACATAATCTTTCTTTTTTGTCCATCTTGCTTTCTTTTTGTAAGGTTTAATCCCAAATAGCTTCATCACTCTTCTTGCTCTTTTCTTGCTGGTATTTAAAGCTAAAGCAATCCTTCTGTATCCGTATCCGGGGTTAAGCTCAAGAACTTTAAGTGTTTGATCCCTAAGGACAGGACCAGTTTCACTTTGTTTTGGTCTTGGGTTAAACAGACTCCTTTTGGGAATACCCAGAGACTTGGATATAAGAGAGGGGCTCACTTTCGGAAGTTTGACCTTAATCTCACGTCCTACCTGTCTTTTTTTTTGACTTGGCAACTTCCAGAGAAAGTACCCCGATAATTTCCTTTAACTGTTGGTTCTCTTTTTTAAGCCTGATGTGTTCCATCCAACTTACTTTGTTTGTGGTGCTCCACCTTAATCAGCCGTATATGGTCTTAGGAGAAACCCCATACTTCTAAGCGACTGCGTTGGCTGACTCTCCAGCTTTAACTCTGGATAAAATTTCTTCTTTGACTTCCTTAGAAACAGTAGATTTCAAATGTTTTCACCTCCTTAAAAGTGTCCTTTAATTATACAGACACTGAGTGCATTTTAAGGGGTACCTGTCAATATCACATAGATTGGTGGGTATTGATTTTTGATATTAAGTAGAGCCTTTTGGATTACAATAATATAATGAAATATTTTTTAGATTTAAATGACAGACCTTTTAAGGCGATTAAAGCTGGAACCAAGAAAGTTGAAGGAAGAACCCAAACTGAATTTGATAAAATTCCTTACTCCGAATTAATGCCTGGAGATTTAATTACTTTCGTTAACAACTCCTCCAGCGAAACTTTAGAAGTAAAAGTCGTCTTTGTTCACCATTATCCAGACGTCAAAGAAATGCTGGAAAGTGAAGGCGTAGAAAATGTTTTATCTAGCGAGCCGAAAACAGTTGAACACGGAGTTGAAAGCTATAACGCTCTAACCGGATACAAAGAAGGAATAATAAATAATGGAATTTATGCAATAGGAATAAAACGGCATTCTTAATTTTCTAAAACAAAAGTTTTGTAGATTTATTAATTTGCTTTACGTTTAATAAAAAATATTGTAAAAATATTAGTATGAAAAATTATGCTGATGGTTCAGGGGCTATTTATGGCCTTGGTTTTATTGGCGCTCTGGTTTACTTTATTGGGCATGCAACAACATTTTGGATAGGAGTAATTGGCTTCTTTAAAGCCATCTTCTGGCCAGGATTTTTAGTTTACGAGCTCTTTACTTTTCTAGGGAAGTAGTATTGTCTGAGCAAAGATCTTGACACAACTTTCCATTTTCCATTGTAATTAGCTTTAGGGAAGATTCTTCCCTCGATGGACATCGGGACTCAGAATGACAACAGTTGTATAATATTTTCCAAATGAGAGTAGAAAACTTTTTTAGGGAAGAAATTATAAAAAGCAGTCCTTTAGTTGCATTTGTTCCTTTGGAAGCGGCTTTGATTGATCAATATGTTCCATTATATTTAAGGTAGTTTAAGGATCCAAAAATTAGAAGACACTTGTACCCCAACACTCCTGCTTCGGAAAAAGGAATCAGGGGTTGGTTAAAACAAGCTTGTGATTCAAACAATTACTCACAAATAATATATAAACAAAAACCAATTGGACACACTAAACTTATTCCCTCTCCAATGGAAACACCAAACGTGGCCGAAGTTTCCTGCGTTATCGGTGATGAGCAGCTGGTAGGCTCCGGATTAGGAATGGCAGTAATGTTCAAATATTTGCAAATAACATTCACAACCCATCCAGAACTAGAAGGTGTACTAATTTATCGTATACCAAATATTTCATCCCACACTTTCATCAGAATGGGATTAGAAAAAATAGAAAATCCTTCATTCGACGTTTTTCTTTTACGACGAACTCTCTGGCAGGTATTGGAACAAAGATTGCAATAGTTTTATGGTCCGCATGACTGTGGGCTACAATCGCTACAATCCTTTGAACAATCACAATCACCAGTCGCTTTGGCCTTTTTATTCCACAGTCGACGTAAACTTAAAGAACGTCGATCAACCTCGTCGACAGTTGGTAATTTACTAAAAAAATCAACAAGCGCATTCATCTTTTTTAATTTGTTTTTCACCTCCTTCCTTTTTAAATCCGTGAATAACTTCCTTTGGGTCATATTTTGTCCACATCATTGGGCAAGCGCCAAGGCACAGTTTAAAATATTTGCATTCTCGGCAAAAATCAGATCTTAGGTCAGAAGCTTTTTTCCTAATTTCTCTTACCTTTGAAGACGTTAAAAGCTTCCCAAATTGATTTTTCTCAAACATTTTTTGACCATTCTTTTATCGTAAACCTGTTGATCCATTAAATGATTACAAATAATCATCCC
>JAMCYY010000089.1 GCA_023473205.1 Patescibacteria group bacterium | reverse complement strand
TTTTAGCTGATTATCAAAATTTAGAAAAAAGGTTTCAGCGGGAGAAAGAAGAATTTACCCAGTTTGCCAATACTAATTTACTTTTAAAATTAATAATAGTTTTAGACCATTTTGAAAGGGCCCAGGCTCATCTAAAAGATCCGGGTTTAGATTTAGCTTTAAAAGAATTGAAAAAAATTCTGCAGGAGGAAGGCCTGGTAGAAATTGAGGCCTTAGGCAAAGAATTTAATCCGTTAGAAATGGAAGCCGTGGCAATTATTGAGGGCTCGGGAAAAGATAATGAAGTCGCGGAAGTTTTAGCTAAAGGTTATTCCCTTAAAGGAAAAACTGTCCGGCCAGCGAAAGTTAAAGTTATTAAATTTGTTAATAAATAATAATTATTAAGGAGGTTTTATGGGAAAAATAATTGGTATTGATTTAGGGACCACGAATTCTTGTGTTGCCGTTATGGAAGGTGGTTCGCCCAAAGTTATTTATTCGGTTGAAGGCCGGAATGTCATTCCTTCAGTTGTAGATCCGCTCACCCATGTCGTAGGTGATGTGGCCAAAAGACAAATGGTAATTAAGTCGAAGGAAACAATATTTTCCATTAAACGTTTAATGGGTAAAAAGTTTAATGATTCTTCAGTGCAACATGATCGTGAGTGGCTTCCATATACGATTAAATCCGGTCGGGATGATATGGCCGTTGTGGAAATCCAAGGCCGAAATTTTACCCCTCAAGAAATTTCCGCCATGATTTTACAGAAAATTAAAGCTGATGCTGAAGCTTACTTGGGCGTAAAAGTAACTCAAGCCGTAATTACGGTTCCTGCCTACTTTGATGATGCCCAAAGGCAAGCGACTAAGCAAGCGGGTGAAATTGCCGGCTTGGAAGTTTTAAGGATTATTAATGAGCCGACCGCGGCTGCTTTAGCTTATGGCTTGGATAAGAAAAATGCCCATACCATTGCCGTTTATGATTTAGGTGGAGGAACATTTGATATTTCCGTTTTGGAATTAGGCGAAGGTGTTTATGAAGTTAAGGCAACTAATGGTGATACGCACTTGGGTGGTGATGATTTTGACCGGGTGATTTTAAATTATATTGCCGAGGAATTTCAAAAGGAAAATGGTATCGACCTGAGGAAAGATCCACAAGCATTACAAAGACTAAGAGAAGCAGCGGAAAAAGTGAAAATAGAACTTTCATCTTCGATGGAAGCGGAAATTAACCAGCCTTTTATTACACAAGGTAAGAATGGTAATCCTTTACATTTAACCATGAAGCTTTCGCGGGCTAAACTTGAGAGCTTAGTTGGAGATTTAATTGCCAAAACAATTGAACCAGTAAAAAAATGTTTGGCTGATGCCGGTAAAAAAGTGACAGACATTGATGAGGTAGTGATGGTCGGTGGTATGACCAGAATGCCGAAGGTTTATGAAACAGTGAAAGAATTTTTCGGTAAAGAGCCAAACCGGTCAGTCAACCCGGATGAAGTGGTCGCAGTTGGGGCAGCTGTCCAAGGAGGAGTTTTGGGCGGTGAGGTTAAAGATGTTCTTTTACTTGATGTCACTCCTTTAACTTTAGGAATTGAAACTTATGGTAATGTTTCTACACCTTTAATTCCGCGTAATACCACGATTCCGACATCAAAGTCTCAAGTGTTTTCTACTGCTGCGGACAACCAAACTCAAGTGGAAGTTAATGTTTTGCAAGGAGAAAGGCCGATGGCTCCGGATAATAAATCTTTAGGCCGGTTTGTCCTTGATGGAATTCCACCTGCGCCGCTAAATTTTCCGCAAATTGAAGTTTCCTTTGATCTGGACGCGAGCGGGATTTTAAAAGTGACGGCTAAGGATAAGGCTACCGGAAAAACTCAAAGTGTCTCTATCCAAGGTTCGACTGGACTTAAAAAAGACGAAATTGAGCGCATGACCAAAGAAGCTGAAGCTCATGCGGCAGAGGATGAGCAGAAGAAAAAATCAGTGGAAACTAAAAATTTAGCGGAAAATTTAATTTATACCGCAGAGAAAACGTTAAAAGATGCTGGTGATAAAGTTAAAGCCGAAGATAAAAAGGAGGTTGAAGATAAAGTTACAGCTCTAAAAGAAGCTTTAAAATCTGACAAGGCCGAAGAGATTGAAAGTAAGACCAGTAGCCTTTCTGATGCCTTGCAAAAGGTTGGGGCAAGTATGTATCAGAGCTCAACTGGACAGTCTACGGCTAACAGCTCACAGACTACAGCTGAAGAACCAAAAGCAGAAGATCAGTCCTCCTCCGCTAAAGCTTCGGCGGACAAAGCGGAAGAAGGAGAAGTAGTAAGTTAAAATTAAAAACTGAGAGTGCAAAGCGCAAAGTGCAAAGCAAAAACTTAAAGCGTAAAGCTAGAAAAGATTTTAGTTTTACGTTATAGTTTTAAGCTTTGCGCTTTGAGTTTTAAGCTATAAAATATTCAGTATGGCTACTAAAAGAGATTATTATGAAATTTTAGGGGTTTCGAAAACTGCTTCTGAAGCAGAATTAAAATCTGCTTATCGTAAGCAGGCTTTGCAGTGGCATCCTGATAAAAATAAATCACCTGAGGCTGAAAGTAAGTTTAAAGAGATAAATGAAGCTTACGAAGTTTTATCGAATAAAGATAAAAAAGCTGCTTATGATCAATTTGGCCATGCTGCTTTTGATCCGGCCAGTGGTTTGGGTGGTCAGCAGGGGCCGTTTGGCGGCCAGTCACGAAGTTACCGCCAGGGACCTTTTTCCTACACTTACACTACTTATGGGGGCAATGAAGGCGAAAATATGGGCGGGGATTTTGGTGGTTTTACTGATCCCTTTGAAATTTTTTCCCAATTTTTTGGCGGGGGAACTCCTTTTGGTGGCGGACAAAGAGCTAACCGTAAACCGCGGTATGGTATCTCTTTAACTTTTTTGGAAGCAGCTCGCGGGGTAGAAAAAGAAGTTGAAATGGAAGGCAAGAGAAAGAAAATAAAAATTCCCGCTGGAGTGGATGATGGCTCGGTAATCAATTTTGATGATTTTTATTTAACCGTGGATGTTCGGCCTGATAAAATTTTTAAGCGTGATGGTTTAGATGTCTATATTGACAAAGAAATTAGTTTTTCCCAGGCAGCTTTAGGGGCAATTGTCAGTGTTCCAACCATTAATAGTGAAGTTAGTTTAAGAATTAGGCCGGGAACCCAGCCGGGAACCATGGTTCGGCTCCGCGGCCACGGTATTAAATCTCCTCGCGGCAGCGGGGTTGGTGATGAATATGTCCGACTGCAAGTTGTTGTCCCGTCTCATCTTTCCCGAAGGCAAAAAGAAATTTTGGAAGAGTTTGAAGAAGAATAAATATGGTTTTCGAAGTACCAACTGCAACAGAAGTAATGGATCATATAGCTGTGGCAATTAAAGCCCGTTTAGATCAAATTCGGGCTGATTCTCAAATTTATATTGAACTTGATTTGGGAAGAAGTGCTGCCAAGAAAGCAAATTTTGAAGGAGAATCTGCTTATGAAAAGGATACAAAAGAACTCAGAGAGAAGAGAAAAATTAATATCGCTGCAGTTCAGGAACTATTAGGTCTTGATTCTAAGAAGGACCCAAAGATATCCAAAAAGATTGAAGAACAGTTACAACACTTAATTGCTTTATCTGAGGGCATTGAGGCTGGACTTTTTAGTGTGGATTCCAAAGATGTTTTAGAACAAGCAGAAAGAACAAAACAACAAATTCTTGGTTTAAGGAAACTTTCCACGAGATTAATTTAGAAATTTGCATCACTAAGGTGATTTTTAATTTTTTCGATTTGTTTTCGGATTAGAATTTTTTTTAATTTTATTGCGTATCTTTCATAAAGATTGGCAACATCCTTCAAATGTGCATTTGGGTTGTTTTCTCTCTTTGTTACTTTACTTAAATTCATTTCGTGAAAGCGGTGAAGATAAAGTGGCCCTGGTAAATAGTGAGGAAAATAACCTGTGAGCAGAAAACGGATATATAAATCCAGGTCTTCACAAATTCTCATGGTTTCATCGAATCCACCAACGCGGGTAAAAATTTTATGCCTAAATAAACAGTTGGCTTGAAAAAAATGTTCACCCAAAAACATTGAATTTAACAATTCAGGAATATTTTTAAATTCATGACCATAATAGTCTTGGCTTCTTAAGATAAGAAAGATTCTTATCCGTTCTTAGAAAATCTCCGTAAATCCAATCTAAATTATCTTGTTCGGCTTTTTGTAAAAGTGAATTTAAGGAGTTTTGAAAAAGAACGTCATCTACTCCAATAAAAAAAAGATATTCTGCAGTTGTATTTATTACACCAAAATTCATTGCCGCTGATTGTCCTTTATTTTTTTCGAACCGAAATTTTTTTAAATGTGGAAATTTAAATTCTTGCATTGCTTTCCAAGAATTATCAGTTGAGCCGTCATCAATCAAAAGATGTTCAAGTAAAAAGTTTTTATTTAAAACTGAAGAGGCAACTGAATTGATACAATTTTCAAGAAATTTTTCTCCATTAAAGACTGGAGTAATGACAGCTATTTTTTTCATTTTTATTATTTTTCCATCGCTTTCTTTTTTAAGTTTTCCGGCATTTTTTCCAGAGCATAGCGAAAGGCGGTTCTGGGCATGACTGTTTTATATTTCATTAAATATTCAAAAACTTCCTTCGGATGTTTTCTGCTTTCTTCTTTTAAGAGCCAGCCATAGCCTTTTTGGACTAAATCATCAGGATCTTTAAGAAGGAAATCAGCAATTTCAAAAGCCTCTTTTAAAAATTGACCCTTTCGTGCTGGTAAAATTAAGGAAACTGCTGAAGCCCTCTTGGCCCAACGGTTTGGTAACTTGGTCCATTCTTTTAATTTTTCAACTAGTTCTGGGTATTTTTCCACAATTGCTCCCATCGCATGGTTACATAAAGTATCACATTCTGCCCAATTACTGACATAAGTTTTAACCCAATGCTCAAAGATTTTAAAATCTTCTTGAGTGTACTGTTTATTAATTAAATAGGCAAATTCATAAGCAATCCAAGCCTCTTCAGTGTAATTGGTTTTTAAAAGCTCTTCACAAAGATTAAAGATCTCTTTCTTTGGCAAATTTTTAATTTCCTGCCAATATTTTTTGGCAATTTTACCAACGTCAGCACTTTTGACTCCATGATAATTAATTTTTTCATCAGGTTTAAAAAACCTCTGAAAACTATTCAGAGTTTTTGGGTCAATATTTTTAATTAGGTCTTTTTGAACAGAAGCAATTATTTTGTTCATAAGCTTATTTTATGGTAAATAATTTTTTTAATTCTTCTTTCGCCTGTTCTAAAATTTTTTTTCTTTCATTGGGTAAATTTTTGCCTGCCCGGTTGATGTAAAAGTTCAGCATACTCATGGCCGATTGATAAGGTGTCCCTTTCCTTAGAGTTGATTTTTCAACTGATCTTTTTAAAGAAAGAGCAATTTTTTTTGGATCATCCCAAGTAAAAACTCCTTCCTCTAAATCAAGAGCATTACTCTGTTTAGTTACTTTATTTGACCATTTTTTCATAAATTTTTTTTAATAAAAAGGAGTCAATTTTTTGTTCAATCTCTTTAATATTTCTAAGTGTAATTTTTCAAAGTCTTTTGCACTATTTGTAAATGAAAAGGTTGAGTACTGGCCCGATGCTCTTGGGAATAACCTTTATATAGGTAAATTATCTGGTCAAGAACTTTTTGATATTGGTTCTTCATAAAACAGATTATAACCTTTTTTCTGGTTTGTATTTTTTATGATAAAATTGCGCCACAATGACAGAAAAACAAGAAAGGCCATTCATAGGTATAGAAAGTGATATATTGATGGAGATTTACAACAAAGGTGGGGAAAATTTACAAGCAAGGCTCCAAAGAGAAAGCGATGTCTTTTTTTAAATGCACTTCATTTTGCAAGACAAAGAGTGCTTTCTTATTTAGAAAGAAAGGTAAATTTATATTACCATCAGCTTTTAATTTTCCCGCCATTTCAGCTTACTTGCTGCTAAGGCTTCGCGGATATTTAGATTCTGACTTGACACAGTAAAAAATGTTTCTTTCTTAATCCTTAACTAGTTACTAAATAGTTTTTATTAAGTTCTGGAAATAATTACATATGGCAAACCAGAGCCAGATTCTAGAAAAAGGGGAAATATATTTTATTTACTCTCCTAAAGTCCAGGAAGAAAAAGTAACCGGCTTTTCCGATGTGGAAAGGTTTTTTCTGGTTATGCATCCTAAAGACCAGAATCTTTTTCGCTTAATTATCATCGGCCATAAGAAATTGCCACCAATTACAGAAAAAGGGGAAGCTTATTGGGGATTTGTGGATAAAATTGGGAGAAAGGCCGAGGAAATTGAAGATGAATTTGATCCGGAAAGCCATTTGACTAAAACTCAGGGTGAGCGTTTTCGTGGTCCCGGACGGCCAGCTGGAGAAGGAGTTTACGCTTTAGCGAGACATACGGATCATGACCATTTAATTTATTCTTTAGAGTTACCAGAAAAATTAGGCCCGGTGCAAAAAGACTTAAATATTGAAAAGTCTGCCAGCTATATTTTAAGCGTTAAAAATCCCAGTCAGTCAACGCCTAAAGGAGTTGGTTTAGAAGAATCAGCGGAAGCACGTTACCCCAAAGATCTGCAGTCGGAATTTGGTTCCAGGCGTTTTATTTCTAAAGATCTGGGGCAATTTTTAAATTATGAAGGAACCCAGATTTTATTTGTTTCTGCAGCTCAAAATTATTATAAAGAATTGGATATAAGGCTTGAGCCAGAAAAAGAAACCCTTGAAACCGCAGAAATTTTTAGTGATTTAAAAATGGAAAAAGTGATTCACCCGCTCGAGACTTTAGTTAAGGGGAAATGGGAGTAACTTCAAACTCCTGTTGTTATTTTGCTGTTGCCTTGACAAAGCAATAAAGCAAATGCGAGAATCTGGCTTATGGAAAGAGAACCGTGTGATGAAAGAGATACGCCTGACACTCTAGGTGGAGAGGAAAAGTCACCATTGTAACTTCTCGTGGAGGGTCTTCAGGTGATGTTGAAAAAGCCATTAGAGAACTCAAAGAATCTTACAAAATGGGCAGAATTGGAGAGATGTCTTTGCTGCAAGAAGAGCAGGGCTATTTAATCAGGTGTCTCGAAGTTTGGATGGCAATATAAAATTACCATCTAATTTTATTGGTTGGGATGCTAGACTAAAAATGGAATCTGATAAAAAATAAACTACACCATGGGATATCATACTGAATTAAATACATTATTAGGATTACCCGCTGATTTTGATACTAAAAAATTAGTGGTTGGAGAAAGGTATCAAATAACCAGAGAAAGGGAGAGATGTTTTCCTTTGCATCTGGCAATTTTGATGGTTACTCATGATTGGAATTTTTTAGGTTATGCCTTTGCCCATTCGATTGTCGTAAAAGATTTCCAAACAGTAATTGAGTTTGAGGTAATATCTTTGTTTTCTTCCGAAATGCAAAAAATTTACCGTGACAATTTTTTATTTGCAGCCAAAATAACAGGGGAGATTAAATAAGATTATTTTGTTCTATTGCTACGGCCTTTTTTGCCAGCCTTCCCAAGTGTCAATAACTTGAGGATTATAGAAGACAAAACCAGTTAAATCTTCTTTGTCTTTGCCTTCGCCTCCTTCGCGATAAATCATACCATCATAACCTAAAAAAAGCATAAAACCTTGAAAAGCAGTGTCAATTAGTCCGTTTTTATCTAACATAAAAATTCCTCTTCCTTTTGGGTCTCTGATACTGAATAGTATCTTTTGCTGAAATCCCAATTTTGTTCTTTCCAAAAAGTCGTTTTTAACTCCTTCATAAACTGCTTCTTTAGCTAACCCTTCAAAACATTGAAAGTTTTTTTCATCATTCAAATATTCTTCTAAATATTTTACCCATTGTTCAACAAACGATCTTGGCAAGATGCCATTAAGTGTGGGCTTGACCGCATCTCTAACGTCTAACATTTTTGCTTGATAAGGTAAAAAAGAATAAACAATTGGAACGTTTAATCTCCCCTTTGATCTTTCTGAAGAGTAATTTTTGGCTTGTTTCGGAGAACCAGTTGTATAAAAACCAAATCCATAGTCTGTAGTTCCATCGCCACCGGTAGCTCTAGTATCATAATTGCCTGTTGGTGAATAAACAAATTCTCTGGCAGTGCCGTGATAGAGTAATTCTTTAGAAGCAGCAAATTGTTGTTCAGTTAAACTTCGAGGATTAACTTTTCCAATTACTACTTCACCAATTATGGTGCCATCAACCTTTTTTGAGATTTCTATTGGTGCGATTGCGACTCCTTCTCCTTCTGCCATTCTTTAATTATGCCACAATTTGGTAAAATACGTTTGTTCTTTTTTTACTTGTAATAATTGATTAAATGTAAGAAAATCTGTTTATTAAAAATGCTTTAATTTTGCATGGGGCAGGGAATGATTCTTCCGGTAATTGGTTTCCTTGGCTTAAAAAAGAATTGGAGAAAAAAGGTTACCTTGTTTGGGTACCGGATTTACCAAATCCAGATGAGCCGACTCAAGATGAATGGTTAAAAACAATTTTTTCTCATGGCTGGCAATTTGATTCCGGGTCAGTTCTAATAGGTCATTCAATTGGGGCAACTTTAATTTTGAGAATTTTAGAAAAATTACCGGAAGAGATAAAAATTGATAAAGCAATTTTAGTTGCAGGAACTTTAGACATCGGTACGAATTCGGCACATTTTATTTATAAAAGAGGTTTAGTTAAAGAGCCTTTTAGTTGGGGAAAAATTAAAAAAAGCGCTAAAGAGTTTTACTTTATTCATTCTGATAATGACCCTTATGAATGTGATTTTAAACATGGGGAAGTCATGCAAAAAAAACTTGGTGGAGAATTAATTATCAAAAAAGGCGAGGGTCATTTTAACCTTGAAAAAGAATCAGAGTACAAACAGTTTCCTTTTTTATTAGAATTATTGGAAGCATTTGGGTAAAAATTTTACAGGCGGTTACAGGCGGTTACAGGCGGTTACAGGAGTTTTGAACTCAAACTAAAACATAATAAGAGTCTTTTCGGTGCATTCCTTTGGCTCCTTCTAACCTTAAGACCTTTGATTTAACCAGTGCCTGTAAGTAACGTTTTGCTTGATCTACACTCATCCCCAAAAGTTGTTGTGTTTGTGAATTTGTAATTTTGCCGTTATCATTAATAAAGTCGATTAATATTTCTTTATATTTTCTTTTATCAATTCCTCTATCACGAAAGTAATCGATTGTTTTCTCGAGTTGTTGGTAAGTAGAATAACTGAGTTTATAGAACGTTCTTGAACTTCTTTCCAAAAGGCATCTTTTGACCATGTCTTCGAGGATCAAACTCGTCCTGTTAAGGTTAAGTCTCTGCGTTAATTTATCCGCTTCCTTTAAACTGATATCTTTTTTCTTTCTTAAGTAACTTAAAATTATTAATTCATCAATACTAAATTTTGAATTTTTCTTTTCATAAGAAGCGACAAATTTTGCAAAATATTCGTCAAAGGATTGATCATATAAAGTTAAAATAATTGAATCAGGGTAGGCAGTGTATTCGGGTGGCATTTTTCCATTTGACAGCATCTCACGATAAATTATGTCTACACCAAATCCTCCTCTTTCAACAAGACCAATTTTTTGGAAAACTTTTGCCAGTAATTCATTTCTAAGAATTGATTGATGATGAATAATATTGCCAGGAGTAATATTTCCGAGAAAACCACCAATGTTTTTGATTTCAACCCTATCTTTATATTTATTAATATAAATAGGGCTTTGAAGAATAAAATCTCGATGAATAAAAGCGTTCAAAATTGCTTCTCTTATAGCAGCTAATGGAAATTGTTGAAAGTCGAATCGAAAAAGGCCAATTTTTATTTGGAAGAATTTATTGTTTACTTGAATATATTCGGTAATTTTTTCAAGAATGGAGATAAAACTACCCTTAAAATCTTCTCTTTTTACATATTTAACATCATCTTCATCGAATTCTTGGTAAATTACTTCATGCCCTGGAATAAATTTTTGAATAATTTCTGCTTTTCCAATGATGAGTATTCCGGCATAAGTCAGAAAAAATTTACCATTTTCTTTTTTACAGAGATCAAGACTAATAATTAAATCTTCTAAGGAAATTTCCGAATATTGTGTTTTGTTCTGTGACTTAAGAATATTTTTTAACTTTTCAACTTCGAGAATATCAATATAATTTTCCAGCCGATCCACCTCAATTGTTAAAGCGGTGTAGTCTTTCATTGGAGTTTTAGCTTGCCACATCTGTATTTCTTCATTTCTACTCATTTTTTGGCTTTCGCTGCCCACTCTTTTATAGGCGATTCCTTTGTAACGATAGGGTTTATCACTACAAATTTCATTAGGTATGTCAATTACCAAAACTTTTTTGTTATTTAAGGTTTCGATGTTTAAGAGGGGATAAATTTTGGGGTCAAAAGAAGAGTTTATCAAATCAGAAATATGACGTAAGGTATTATCGGATATTTGTTGTCCAAGAATTTTTCCTGATGGATCAATACCAAAATAAATTTTACCACCGTTTTTGTTGGCAAAGGCACAAAGATCCTGCATTGCCGCTTCTTTTTCTGCAGTCGTTTTTTTTAACTCAATGTTTTCTCCTTCATTGAAGTTATTCACAATTAGATTTTATCATAAGAAAGAGCCTTGGAGAGGACTTCTAACTGCAATTTTTGCAAACCGGCCTTTTTGAGTTCTTCAAATGATGAAAAGACTGCTAAATCAGAATCATCCCCATTGTTTTCTGTCAAAAGTTTTCCACTTACTTTTTCAACAACATAAAACAGCAAAATTGAATGGGCTTGTTTATCAAGATGAAAAAAGAAATCTTCCTTAACCTCAAGTAATTTTACTGGTTTTACAATTAGTCCGGTTTCTTCCTGAAATTCCCTCACTAAAGCTTCATTAATTGTTTCCCCCAGTTCAATTGCACCGCCAGGGATGCCGTATTTGTTAATTTTAGGGTATCTTTGGACTAAAAATTTGTCACCTTGTTTTAAAATTCCATAAACCGAAACCCTTAATTTTAAGTCCTTAACCGGAATTTCTTTGATGTTTCCTAAAACATCATGAGCGAGAACGGTTGCTTCCTCGTTTTTAAAGTCAGGCATACTAGCTATTATATATGGTTTTGAAAAATTAAATAAAGTAATCTTTTTTTGCTATGATTTAATTAATGATTTGGATAATTAAATTTTTTGAAAGTGAGAGAAAAGAAAAACCAGTTGAGGAGTTTATTAAATCATGTGAATCGGCGACAATAGCTAAAATTCTCCGGCAAATTGACCTCTTAGAAAAATATGGAAAATTTTTGCTAATGCCTCATTCGAAAAAATTAACCAAAGATTTATACGAATTAAGAATAAGAGGGAAACAGGAAATAAGAATTATTTATATGTTTTCAGAGAATGTAATTTATTTACTTCATGCTTTCAAAAAGAAAACCCAAAAGACGCCAGGTAAAGAGATTGAGATTGCTTGTAAAAGGCAAAACGTCTTGACAGTAGTATAACATATACGTTATACTACAACTATGAAAAACTGGAAAATCTTTAAAAAGGAAATTCTTAAAGATAAGGAAGTTGCTAAGGAATATCAAAAGCTTGGACCGAAATATAAATTAATAATCCAGGTAATTGATGCCCGGCAGAAGAAAGGATTAACCCAAAAAGAGTTGGCAAAAAAAATTGGGACAAAACAATCTGCAATTGCCCGTTTGGAATCGGGAAATGCTAACCCATCCCTCGAGTTTTTAATGAAGCTAGCCAAGGCAACTGAGACAGAATTAATTGTACAGTTAAAATAAGTAATATTTTATGAAAATTGTTTTAGCGACAACTTCAAAAACGAAAAGAGAATGTCTGGAGGAAGTTTTAAAAGAACTGCAAATTGAGGCAGAGATTTTTGTGGAGGAAGTTGAAAGTGGCGTTTCTCCTCAGCCAATGACTTCAAAAGAAACTAAAAAAGGTTCTTTAAATCGAGCTAAAAAAGCAATCAAGCTTCAACCAGAGGTAGATTTTTCTTTAGGCGTTGAAGTTGGTTATCACCCAAATA
>JAMCYY010000099.1 GCA_023473205.1 Patescibacteria group bacterium | reverse complement strand
TTCTATGTGCTTTGCCCTGCACCATCTTGTACGGGACTTTGTACTCTGAAACTTTATATTATGGGGATTTACCAGTTTTTAACAATTTCTTCTATTAAATCGCCAAAATAACGGATTGTTGGAAAAACCCGACCAAAAGGAATTCGTGCCGGACCAACAACACCGATAATTCCCTGACGGTTACCAATCTCAAACCGATGGTAAATAAAGCCGCAAGGTTCTAAAACTTCTAAGCCCAAATCACTGCCTAAGAGAAAACCAACCGGATCAGTTTGCTCCAAATGGCCAATAAGCCCCCGCCAGAATTCCACTTCATCAAGGTAAGAAAGTAAGGCTTTGGTCAAGTCAATGTCAAAAAACTCTGGAAATTCCAAGATATTTGCCGTGCCCGCAGTATAAACTTCACCTTTATCTGTGGTCGCCACGGCAAGCTCTTTGGTTTTTAAAGCCAACTCCCGGGTCATTTCCCGTAAAAGACGTCCGGGGTCATTGCGGTAATCCCAAACTTTCTCTTTAACCGCGACTTCTTCAGCCAAAGAAAGCCTCTGTTCCCGCATTAAATTATTAACATAATACTTTAAGGCCATAGGAGTGGGCACTCGGCCAGAAGAAGAATGGACTTTCTTTAAAAAGCCTTCGTCGGTTAAACGAACCATTTCATTACGAATAGTCGCCGGAGAAATTCCAAGACTGAATTTTTTTTCTAAAGTATTTGAGCCGACAGGTAAAGCAGTATTAATATACTCATCAATAATTGCTTTGAGAATTTTTATCTGCCGATCATTTAAACTGTTCATTAGCAATGTTATATCAAGATTGCTAATTCTTGTCAAGAGTTAAAACAAACCTGCTTTTTGTGCCTTGTAATGAAAGCTTTGTTTATATTAAACTGGTAAAAGTTACGCACTGTAAGTTTTAAATAAGTCGAGGTTTAAAAAATTAAATCGCATAATTTTTTACCGACTTTAATTTAGTCTTTATGATGAAAAATTATAAGAAAATTTTGTTAATTTTGGGGATATTCTTTTTAATCGCCGGTTTAGCTTCAACGCTAAAATTAATTTCTCGTCCGCTAAAATTGCAACCTAAGGCCGAAGGGTCTTCCCCTCCACCAACAAAAGTCAAAATTAGTAATTTAACTCCGGAAGGCTTTACGGTTACCTGGGTGACAAAAGATAAATCAACGGGTTTTGTTATCTTTTCCAAAGATAAAGAAATTTTAGAAAAAAATGAAACAATTTCCCCAAGAGCTGGTGATGAAAGAGGTGACAGTACAAAAAGTTTTGTTCATAGTGTGAAAATTTATGGTTTAGAAGCAAGACAAAAATATTATTTTAAAATCCGTTCTGATGATAAATATTACCTCAAAAATTTAGCCGAAGATTGGCAGGAAGGCGGTATTGCCGAAAGCGTCACTCTTCCTGAGTTAGACTATCTTTTAAGCCTCCCTCCCTCGGCGAATAACTCACCAGGGACATACAGCCAGGAAAATGCTGCCTTTAACGCCTGTCCCCAGCTTCCAGGAAATACTTTCCGCTCCTGCTTTCGTCCCAATGTCATTTTTGGCCAAGTTTTTAATGAAGATGGCCAAAAAACCGCTGAAGGGATTGTTTATCTGGAAATTCCCGGAAAATCAAATCTCTTGTCAGTAATTGTTAATAGCGAAGGCAAATGGGCCATAGATATTGCGAACTTCATGAAAAGTGACTTTTCTGACCGTTTAAGTTATTTACCCAATACTGATCTTGTTAAAATTATGGCTCAAGGAGCAGAAGGAAGAGAAGTCGCTCTTTACCGTTCAATTCCCTTTGTTGCCCAAGTTTTGCCTAACCAAACTAATCCTGTACCGCTAAAACTATTAACTTTCCCGGCTGGTTTAACCCAAAGCCCGACAATTACCAATACTCCTACTCCCCTACCTACTGCTACCACCAAACCAATTACCTCAATTCAACCTCTCACTTATCTTACTTTCAGTATAAAATTAGATAGTTTTTTAGGAAAAAAGTCTCCCCGGACAGCCAATTTAGACTTCCAATATCAAGGCGAAAAAAAACAAACCCAAAAAGTCACCCTGACCCAAGTCAAGGAAATTTATGAAAGCAAAGTTCCTTTTTATAAAACGGGAGAATTAATTTTCTGGTTAAAAACTAACGGATATCTTCGCCGGGAAATTGGGGGCTTATTTATTGACAAGGAGACAAGCCTTTATGACGCAACTTTATTCCCTCTTTTACCCGGAGACGCCGACAATAATAATGTCATTAATATTCTTGATTTAGCTTTAGTTTTATCAGAAATTAAACAAAGGAAAACAACAGGGCTTATTAACGACTATAACGGGGACGGCTTAGTTGACCTCAAAGACTTAGCCATTCTTATCAATAATTACCGCAAAATGGGAGATTAAAAATGACAAAAAAAATCTTTATTTTTTGGTTAATAATCTTAAGTCTTACTTTAACTAAACTTTTTAATTCTAAAACAGCCTTTGCTAAAGCTAGTTTTACTTTTGTCCCTGAAAGCGTTAACACCGCCATCAGTGAAGTTGAACTAAGGCTTAAAGTAACTGAAGAAGTTGTTGGCGGCGACTTAGACTTTACCTTTGATCCTAAAATTGTCCAAATCCAAGAAGTTGTCCCGGGTGATTTTTGGGAAACTCCCCAAATAATTACAAACTTTATTGATAAGGAAAAAGGTCTCGTTAATTTTAGCCTTTATTCACAAACCAGTAAGTCCGGCGAAGGAAGTCTCGCCAGGATTAAAATAAGAATTATTAAAAATAATTTTACTTCTTCTAACCTTAAATTAGAGTCAAGTACCTTAATCGCCAATAGCCAAGGCAAGAAAGTAACTTTAACCCTTGGCCAAGTGCAGATTCTGCCCCCACAAAATCTTACTGCCGCCCCACTTTCCCTTGCTCCAACCTGGGGGACCAGCCAGCCAACAATTATTGTTGAAAACTTTCCGGTGAAAACTACCTCAGCTGGTTTTCCTTTCTTTAAAATCCTGGCAATTGCCCTGATTGTCCTTGGTCTTACTCTCATTATTGTCTTTGGCTTTTTGTGGAAGAAAACACCCAAAAATGTTGAATAAAAATTCTCGTAAACTTGGTTTATTAATTTTTTTTCTTTTTTCAATTACCTTAGTACTTGCCTATTCCTCACAAACTTTAATCTTGCGGCAAAAGGCCGAGGAAGGACCAGCAGAAGTTACTTTTAGTTCCCAAGCCAATGAAAAAATAAAAAGGATTTGGACCAACTTTGCCCAAGGCGGAGAGGAAAAGCAATTAATGCTCACTCCCGTGGCTAAAGAAATCAGGGAACTGCAACCACAATTAATTAGGATTGATCACCTTTTTGATTTTCCCCAACTTGACCAGCGAGTGGAAGAAGTTATCAATCTTGGGGCCAAGCCAATGCTAAGCCTTTCTTATTTTCCTGAAACTATTTCCAATGATTTAGTAAAAATGCCTTCTTCACTTACTGCTTGGGAGGAATTAGTTGCTAATACAATTCAAAGATATAGTGGTAAAAATGGAAAAAACCTTTCTGGAATTTATTATGAAGTTTGGAATGAACCAGATCTTTTCGGGGAAATGAACCCTGAAGTTTACTTTTCCTTATACCAGGCTTCAGTAAAAGCTAGTCAAAGGTGCCAAAACTGTAATCCTTTTAAAATTGGCGGCCCAGCCATTACTTCCCTCAAAAAAAACTGGCTTGACAGCTTCCTAAGTTTAGTTAACCGCAATTCAATTAAAATGGATTTTATTTCCTGGCACTCCTACCAACAAAATCCTCAAAAAACCCTGGCCGAAATTATTAGCCTTGAACAGTTGGAAAATTACCTTCCCTTTAAAGGAAAAGTAGAATTAATCATCTCTGAATGGGGATCGCTACCAGAAGTTTCGCCTCTGCATGATTCCTATTTTGATGCTGTCCATGCCATAACTGCAATTGCCACGATTAAAAACTCCCTTGATAAAATTTTTGCCTTTGAGTTAAAAGACGGGCTTAATCCGGAAGGCAAAAAATACTGGGGAAGATGGGGACTACTGACTCACCAAGAAAAAGGGATCAATAATAAACCGCGTTTTTTTGCCTTTTTGTATCTTAACAAGCTTTATGAATATTCCTTAAATACGGAAAATATCACGCCAAATCTCGCAACCATTGGCTCAACTAACGGCAAAACTGCTTATGCCTTAATTGTTGCCGGGAACTCTTTTTCTTTAAACCAAGCTTTAAATTTAAAATTAAAAAACCTCCCCCCAGGCCAATATATTTCCGCCCGTTACCTTCTCGCTGAAGGGCAAAACCCTTTAACTCCTCTTTTAGATGAAACTAAATTTAATGGTGGCGATTTTCTTCTCAGTCAACCTTTGTCCGGGAGTTCAGTCATGCTTTTTGATCTCTCACGGATTACGTCTGCCGTAGAAAAAGGGCCTGGCAAAAGTGAAGAGGCAGAGGATTTTTCTGCCCAGTTATCTGACCAAACTCCCCCCCTGGTCTTTCCTTTACTCAAAAGCCAGCAATTTAATACTGGCAATTTAATTTTCTCCTTTAAGACAAAACCTTTAGACAATGAGTCTCAAGGAAAAATTAGGACCCTTTGGGAAAGCCAAGACGAAAAAGGCAGCGGTATTTCATGTTGGCTGGAAAAAGGAGAGAATAGCTGGCTACTGCATCTGTCCTTGCTTTGGCAAGGAAACAGCAATGAAAGTAAAGACCTGGCTTTAGAAAATGATAACCTTTGGCATCAAATTGGCTTTAGCTTTGACAACCAAAAAATGATTTATAGCCTAAAATTAGATCAAAAAACAGAGACTGGTACTTTTAACCCCCAAAAACCTTCCGCTTTTGCTCCTGACATTTATTTCGGCGGGGATGCTAATAGCAGGAATAGCTTAAACGGAAATATTGAAGACTTGCTGATTAACATCGATAACCAAACTGTTTACGAAGACCATTTCGATTAACCGCCCGCGATTGTCTCAGACCGGGGTTCAATAATTTCTTCAACCGAAAAAATTGTTTTACGCCAACCAGAAATTTTATGGCCAATGAGCCAAACCATGGATAACTCTTTAATCTTTAAGAGTTTAGCTGATAAAAGATAGGCCAGTAAACCAAAAGTTCCAGAAATAATTGTCAGGAGCAAAAGCGGAAAAGTACGCGAAGTTTCAAACAAAAAAGTATCTAAAAATCGCATCATTGCCCAAGTCGAAAAAGCGGCAATAAGGGAAGCGAAAGACATTTTTCCCCAATAATATAAGTCATTCAGGTGAAGAAATTTTTCTTTACGCCTCTGAAAAAAGAACAGTAATAGAAAGAAATTAAAAAAATTGGAGATTGAAAAAGCTAAAGCCAGCCCAAAAATTTCTAAATTAAAAACTTTAATGAAAATAAAGCTCAGGGAAACATTAATAATCACGGCAAAAAGACCCACACCAAAAGGGACAAAAGTATCATGAAGAGCGTAAAAACCCCTGACTAAAAGCTGGACAGCGCTTTGGGAAAAAATAGAAAAAGCTACTGCGGCTAAAGTCCGGCCAGTAATAATGGTTGCCACCCAAGGGAAACTTTTCGCCCCATAAGCAAAACGGACGAGTTGGACTCTTAAAACTAAAAAAATTGCGGTTGCCGGTAAGGCCAAAAAAATTATCTGGTCTAAACTTTGCTTAAGGGTCTTTTTAAATTCTTCTACTTGTTTTTGCGCTAACTGCGCTGAAAGTGTTGGTAAGGCAGCCTGGCCTATCGAAGTCCCTAACAAACGGACAGGTAAGTCAACTAATCTTTGGGCTAAATAATAAATAGTCAGAGAACCGGCAGAAAGGGAAGTCGCTAAAAATAAGGAAACCGTTGATTCAATTTGGCTTGCAGCTAAGGCTAAGGTCCTGGGGAACATTAACCTAGCTACCTTCCGAACCCCTGAATGCCGCCAGTCAAAAGAAAAAGAATAACGAAATCCTAACTTTAAGACTAAAGGCAATTGAATTAAAAGATGGAAACAGGCTCCGACTAAAACTCCAATTGTGGCAGACCAAATGCCTAAAGAGCTCGAAAAGCCTAAAACAACTAAAATAATGCCTAAATTATAGACAACAGGAGAAAGAGACGGCAATAAAAAACGCTGGTGGGATTGGACCATGGCAGAAAAAAAATTAGAAATTAAGAAAAGGATTTGAGCAAGAAGCATGGCTTGAGTCATTTGTGCCATTAAATCAATTTGACTGGAAGAAAAATTTCCGGTAATTAAGGCGGAAAATGGCCTGGCAAAAATAAAAATTAAAATTGAAAGAAAGATAAAAAAGGCCAAAAGAAAATTAATTAAGGAAGAAGCTAAATGGTAAGCCTCTTTTTCATCTTTGGCCAGATGCTCGGAAAAGACAGGAATAAAGGCCGCTGACAGGGCGCCAATAACCACCAACTGGAAAATCATATCTGGGAGCCTAAAGGCAGCATAATAAACGTCAAGCTGCTCCCGGCAACAATTATAAAAACGGGCTACAAGTAATCTCTCCCGTAAGATTCCCAAGACCATGGAAACACTATAAGTCAAGGCAATCACTAAAGCCGCCGAGAAAATGTTTGACTGGCGCCGGACTAAAAGATCCCGCCCGTTTTTTAACCATCTAGCAGGTTGAACCATAAAAAAATAAATTATTATTTATAGTACAAAGTGCAAAGTTCATCGTACAAAGGGGACAACAAGTCCATGAGGCAAAGGTCCTTTTGTCTTCCCGTGTACTCTGTCCTTTGTACTCTGCTACCCTTACTTTATCAATGATGAGTATATGGAAAAAGGCTTGCTTTTTAAAGGGGGAATTGATAGTATTAGTGCTATGCCAATCATTAAAAGTGCCCAAAAGGCGTTACGGCAAACCCACAAAAGAACTGCCGCTAACTTAAAAAAGAAAAATACCTTAAAAAGAGAACTCAAAGAAGTTAAGAAGGGGAACAAAAAAGAAAAGCTTAATACCCTTTATTCTTTGGTGGATAAAATGGTTAAAACAGGCGTTATTCATAAAAACAAGGCAAACCGGCTAAAAAGCCGCTGGGCAAAATCTAGTTAAACTTACTTTTTTCTGCTTAAATCAGCTTTCTTTCCGTTTTTATCTGCTTTTAGCTTTTGACAATCTCTTTCTTCCTCTAATATACTGGAGCCATGGCTTCTAAAAATAAAATCAACCTTCTACCTAAAGGACAGTTTGAATACTCAACCCTGGGGAAGTTTATCCAATGGGCTGTCAATGTCGGACGTTGGATTGTCGTCTTAACTGAATTTATTGTTATTTCCGCTTTTTGTTCGCGCTTTTATTTTGATACTGTTTTGGCTGACCTTTTTGACAAAACAAAACAAAAACAAGCAATTGTTGCCTCTGCCGCTTCTTTTGAAGAAAATTTTCGGCAAGTCCAAGATAAAATAAAAGTGATTAAATCAATCATGGCCCAAGAAAACAAGCCAGCAGAAGTGGTTACTGAGGTTAGCCGGTTAATACCCCAAAGCTTATCCCTGACAGAAATTTTTATTAATCAAAAAAGTTTAAGTCTAAAGGGAGTAACCCTTTCTGAAAAAGCCCTACGGATCTTTGTAACCAACTTAAGTAATTCTTCCCTTTTTAAAGAAGTAAATCTTGATAGTATTTCTACTGCCAAAGACAAATTACAAGGAATTGATTTTAATATTAGTATTGTCCTTAACTAATGAATTTAGACTGGAAAAAAGAATATTACCGTTATCACCGCTACTATTTTGACCTTAAAAACGTCACTAAAACGCCTAAGGTCCGTTCCTTTACCTGGATTTCCTTAACCCTTTTTACTGTTTGTTTTTTTGTCATTGTCGCCATTAAACCAACCCTGGTGACAATTGCTAAGCTGGAAAAGGAGATTAACGACAAAAAGGAAGCCAATGAACTTTTGGAAACGAAAATCAGCTCTTTAATTGCGGCACAAAAGGAATATGCCCAGGAGTATCCAAACTTAAAATTATTGGAGGAAGCTTTTCCTGAAAAAAACTATTTTCCTAAATTTGCCAGTTTTCTTGAAGAAATTGCTGAAGAAAAACAGCTTATTATTCAATCTCTTAATTTTGAAAAAATTGATGCTTCCCTTAATCCTTCCCCTTCCGCGGGCAAAACTGAGGAGAAATATTTTAATTTTTCCGTCACGGTTGGAGGTGAATACCAACAATTAAAAGATTTTGCTAAAGACTTAGCCTCTTCCAGAAGACTGATTAAAATTGAAAGAACAAGCTTTAACCAAAATCCTAGCACTGAAGAGAAAGAAGAAGATGAAAATATCCCAAAAATTTCTTTAAGTATTGTTGGTCAGGTTTTTTTTAGTAATTAAGGAGACCAAATGAAACGAAATTATTCTGAAGCTATTTTTGTCATTGCCACCTTAACTTTAACGATTACTGTCCTTTGGGTTTACTTAAGTGTTTTCCGCGCCCTTAACAAAACCGAAAAACCAATCCTTTCAGCCAAAGAGACAAAAGTCTTAAACCCGGTTTTAGATAAAAAGGTTTTTGAAGAATTAAAAATGAGGAAATATTAATGCCTAAAATTACTTTAAAGAAAATCCCTGTCCCCCTCGGCCTTTTTATTATTATTTTAGGCCTGGCCGGAACTATAACTTTGGTTAACCGTTCAACTAAATTAAAAATTAAGGCAGCCGAAGAAACTCAACCCCAAAGGGTGAAAATTACTAATGTGGCCAGTAATTCTTTTGTTGTCTCTTGGTTAACTAACGAAGAAACCACCGGAGAAATTTTTTTTGGTGAGACCAAAGAACTTGGTCTAATTAAAAAAGATCTTCGTGATCAAAAGCAAGACAGCCAATCTAAATATAAAGCCCATTATGTTTTAATTGATAATCTCGAACCTGAAAAAAAATATTATTTTGAAATCGTCTCTGATGGTAAAAGTTTTAAAAACTCAGAAGTCGCTTTTACCCAAAGTACGGCACCCAACAAAACCGCCAACGACAATGATCTTGCCCAGGGCAAGATTTTAAATACGGACCAACAGCCAGCCCCAGGCGTCTTGGTTTATCTTTCTTTAGCCAATACCTTAACCCAAGCTGCCTTAACTGACTTGGATGGTAATTGGATAATTCCCCTTTCTACTGCCAGGACTCCAGATTTACAAAATTTTGCCAATTATGACCGAAATGCCCAAATCGAAGAAATTTTGGTCCAAGGAGAAAAAGAAACAGCAACCGCCACTTTAACTACCGGCAATGACAACCCGACTCCTAACATTGTTTTAGGACAAAGTTACAATTTTATAGATGAACTTAAACCACCAACTACCTCTCCCGCTCCTTTAAATGTCGGTCTTGGCTCTGAAGGATTTAACCTCCCGACACAAACTGCCCAAGAAACACCTTTGACCATCACCTTCCCCAATGAAGGAGAAAAAATCAGCACCCTTTCTCCAGAATTTTTTGGCAATGGCCCGGAAAATCAAAAATTGGACATCATCCTTAATACCGGAACGAACATTAAAGGAGAAGTAACCGTCAGCTCTAAAGGAAAATGGTCCTGGACCGCCACTACCCCCCTAACTCCCGGAAAAAAACAAATCACGGTTTCCTTTACTAATAACCAAAAAAAAACCACAAAAATAAGCCGTAATTTTTCCATTTTGGCCACTGGAGAAAGTGATTTGCCTTCTTTTACGGCCACTCCTTCAGGCCAAACAGCTACCATTACCATAAAGCCAACCTTAATTTCGCCTTCGCCAACGATAAAGCCAACAGAAATTTTAAAGCCCACGGCAACCAGCGTCCCTAAAGTAACTCAAATCACGGCTTTAAACACGACTACCCCCGCCCCCAGCACTGGCAATTATTTACCAACTAATCTTTTTCTAGGAATCGGGGCGATCATTACTCTAATTGGAATCGTCTTAGTTTTGTTTTAACCTAAAATTTCGTATAATACAGCCATGAAAGTAGGAATTGTTGGCGGTGGAATAAGCGGTTTAACAGCTGCCTACATCCTTGCTCAAAATCACCATGAGGTAACGGTCTTTGAAAAAAGCCAGGAATTGGGTGGGCTCGTCGCTTCTTTTACCCAAAAGGGATGGCAATGGCCATTGGAGCATTTTTACCACCATTTCTTTAGTTCTGACCAAGAACTCTTTGACCTTGCCAAAAAACTAAAAATAGAAAATAAACTTTTTTTTAAAAAACCAAAAACTTCTATCTATTTAGAGGGAAAAATCTATCGCTTTGATAATCCTCAAAGTATCTTAAGTTTTCCAAAATTAAATTTGTTTGATAAATTTCGGACCGGTTTAACCACCGCTTTTCTTAAAGTTAACCCTTTTTGGCAGCCGCTGGAAAAAATTACCGCCCAAAAATTTCTGCAAATGACAATGGGGAAAAAAACTTTTAAATTAATTTGGGAGCCGCTTTTGCAAAGCAAGTTTGGCCCTTTTGCCCAACAAATTCCGACTTCCTGGTTCTGGACCAGGATAAAAAAAAGAAGCTTTGCTTTAGGTTATTTTGAAGGTGGAACCAATACATTGATCTCTTCCTTAAAAACTGCCATTGAAAAAAATGGCGGTCAAGTTTTAAATAATCAGGAAGTTACCTGTCTAAAACCAACTGGAAAAAAAGTTGAAATAACCGTTGACCAAAAGAAACAAAGTTTTGATCAAATCTTAGCGACAGTCTCACCACAAACACTTTTAAAAATAACACCAAGTTTAAAAGGAGAGTCATTTAAAAAACTTCAAAGTATTGGCAGCCTTTGCTTGGTTTTAGAACTAAAGGAAAGTTTCCTTAAAGATAAAACTTATTGGCTGAATATTAACGAAAGCAGCTTCCCTTTTGTCGCCGTAGTCGAACACACAAATTATATTGACAAAAGCCATTATAATAACGAGATAATTCTTTATGTTGGAGGTTATTATCCAACCTCGCATCCTTTCTTTAAGATGAATAAGGAAGAAATTTATCGAAAATTTCTACCTTATTTAGAAAAAATTAATCCAAATTTCAATTTTAAACTTTCAACTCTAAACTTTGAACTTTTCACTGAAAACTATGCCCAACCCGTTCCTGGCCTTAATCACTCCTCTGATTTACCTTCAATTAAAACCAGTCTTCCTGGCTTATATTGGTGTTCCCTTGATCATGTTTATCCTGAAGACCGGGGCGTTAATTATGCCATTAAACTAGGGAAAGAGGTCGCCAATGAAATTCTCAAAACTACTGAAAAATAATTACCTTTTACTGGTTATTTTATTTTTGGCTTTTGTTTTTCGTTTTGCGGGTTTATCTTGGGGACTGCCCTACCACTTTCACCCGGATGAATGGAATATGGCGGCTTCAATTAGCCAACTGTCCTGGCAAGACAAACTTAATCCTCATTTTTTTGCTTATGGGCAGTTCCCTTTATATTTAGCTTATTTTTCAGCCCGTATTTATAACCTTTTACCTTGGATTAACCTTCAACCAGTCAATTTAGACGAAGCAATCTTTTTTTTACGTTTTTGGTCCGCCCTCGCCTCTGTCGGCATTGTCTATTTAGTTTATCTTATCTCCCGTCTCCTCATTCCCACCTCTCACTCTCGACTCACTTCTCACTTCCCACTTCTCACTTCTATTCTAGTAGTTTTCACCCCCGGCCTTATCCAAAACGCTCATTTTGGCACCACTGAATCTTTATTAACTTTTTTCTTTTTTTTAATTATTTATCTCTCATTTAAAATTCTAGCCAATCCCTCAATTGTAAATTTTTTGCTAATCTCCCTTCCAATTGGTCTGGCTCTCGGCAGTAAAATAACCGCAGTTACCTTTCTTATTCCTTTAGCCATTACCTTACTTGTCCTTATTCTTAAAGAAAAGGCTTTCATTCACAAAATAAAAGTTATTCTACTGGGCGCCTCTACTCTTACTCTATCTCTTACTCTTACTCTCCTTTCCTCCCCTTATTTACTGCTTAACTTTGAGGAAAGTAAGCGAATTTTGACTTATGAAGCCGGGGTTGCTTCGGGACAAATTATGATCTTTTATACCCGCCAGTTTATCAATACTCCGCCGGTTATCTTCCAATTAACCAAGATTTTCCCTTATACCCTCGGCTGGCCAATTTTTATTTTAGGCAGTCTAGGGTTAATTATTGCTTTAGTTTTTCTCATAAGAAGTATTTTTCTCAAGAAAGTTTTGCTAATTACTAATTGCTGTTTTCTAATTACTGTTTTTTCTTTTTTAACTTACTTTCTCTCTCAAGCCTTTCTTTTTTGCAAATGGACCCGTTTTGTCGCCCCTATCTTTCCCTTTTTCGCCATCTTTGCGAGCTTCTTTTTAAGTATCTTAGGTAACTTAAGACACTTAAGAAACTTAATCATCTTCGTTTCCTTGATTCCCGGTCTTATTTTTGCTTCCCTTTATTTTCGTCCTGATATCCGTTTCCAAGCCTCAGAATGGCTTCTTAAAAATATTCCCCAAGGCAGTCAAATTTTTTCTGAAGGCGGTAATGTTGTAGACATCCCTGTTCTTC
>JAMCYY010000067.1 GCA_023473205.1 Patescibacteria group bacterium | reverse complement strand
TTTTTGGAAAGAAAGAGAAAAAGTAATCAAGGACAAAATTAAATCACTCAAAAAAGCACCCAATATTACTTTGGTCTTAGAAACGGCAGTCACCAAAATCGTAAGTAAACACTCGTTAATTCTTTCCAACCAAGAAAAAATTGAGTTTCAATTTTTAGTCGGCGCTGATGGTTCAAATTCAATTGTCAGGAAGTACTTAAATTTACCTATTCAAAAATTTGGTTTAGCCATGCATTATCTTCTCCTGCAAAAATTTCCCAATTTTGAAGTTCATTTTGACAATCAACTTTTTGGTTCAGGCTATCTTTGGATTTTTCCTCACCAAAATTACACTTCCTTGGGCTGCGGCAGTGATTCGAAAAACATTACCGGCCAAGAGTTAAAAAACAATCTTGAACTTTGGCTAAAACAAAAAAAAATTAACTTTTCTCAGACAAAGTTCGAAGCGGCGGTGATCAATTATGATTTTCGCGGCTATCACTTTGATAATTTATTTTTAACCGGTGATGCCGCAGGTTTAACTTCCGGCCTGACCGGCAAAGGCATTTACTCGGCTTTTCTTTCCGGGAAACAAGTTGCCAAAGAAATTCTTGGCCAAGATACTTCCCCTAACTTGATTGAAATTTGGCTAAAAAAGAAAGACCAACAAGAAAAATATCTTTTTTTCTTAAAAAATCCTTTTTTAAGAAAAATTGTTTTCCCTCTCGGAATGACTATTGGTTCTTGGGGAAAAATACAGAAAAAGGCCCTGGAAATGATTGGTTAATTAACTCTTCCAGTTTCTTTTAATTTTTGTTAAACTTTTTAGCAAGGAGTTAGTAACTTTTAACAAAGGAGAAAAATTGAACAAAGCAAAAATTATTCTTCTCCACCTTGTTCTACTTATCCTCATTGTTGGCGGCTATCTTTATGGAAGAAGCAAAAAAAGCAATGTTCCTAATCTTGTAGTCCAAGCTAACGTGCAAAAAGAAGAAACAAAACTTTATACTGTCCAGGCCGAATACCCTCTTTTTGAAAACGCCCCCCGGCAAATTAACCAGGAAATCGAAGCTTATGTTAATAACAAAATCACTGACTTTAAAAAAAGTGTTGCTGATAATTGGCAAATTCGCAAAAACAATCCTTTGCCAGGCGAAAAAATCGCAGACTTTCCAGAGAGTCCTTGGCCTTTTACCCTAACCTGGACATTCCAGAGGCTTACTCCGGAGTTTATTAGCCTTGCCTTAGAAACAAGTGAGTTTATTGGCGGAGCTAATGAAGTTGAGGAAATTTTTACTTACAACTATGATTTAAAAAGTAAGAAAAAAATTGCTTTAGAAGATTTGTTCCCTGGAAATCCTGATTATCTAAAAAAAGTTTCTGATTTTGCTAAAGACGACTTAATAAGTCAATTTAAAGGCCACTGTCTAGGTAAGGCCAATATCCCTGCTGACATGATTACCAGTGGTACAACTCCTAAACTGGAAAACTTCAGTCACTTTACTTTTGACCAAAATTCAATCACCTTTTACTTTCCTAAATACCAAGTTGCCCCAGGAGTTGAAGGAGAACAAAAGGTGGTTATGGGAAGAGAATAAATCTAAATTATTCAAATTAACCAACGCAAAACTTTAATTTAGCCAAAACCAGGCTTCAATTTGCCGAATTTTTAGGTAAAACAAAAGTCGTTACTATTTTAGTGACCCAATCACTTCTTTTTCCAAGACAACACCATTAAAACCATTTGCCTCAAGGTCATCAACATAGTTAATATCATGTCTTTTTAGTCTCTGCACATCAATTCCCCGTAAAAAAACAATGTTTACATCATCGGTAATTTCAGCACGATCAGGTATCTTCCAAATTGTATATTTGTCTTCATCACCCATACCAAAAGAACCAGCAACAATACTTAAACCTCCAAGCCCTTTTCGAGTAGTCCGTTCTTGTTTAAGGAAAAACACAAAATCTCTTCCACCCGGGGCAAACGGAAGATATCCTCCATTAGCAATAATCATTAATCTCATAAGATGAAAATACTTCTGAGGTGTTTCTTTAAAAAGTTCCCCAAGATTTCTCAAGGCTTCTTCTTCATTTCCTCCAAATAATTTCTTAATTGCCTCAAGATAATTTTCTGCCTGCTTGTGGCCTTGGCTTCTAGCATCATCTGTTAACTCTTTAAGGTTATTAGCTTCTACTTTCGTTTGCTCTAATGTCGTCGCACCTAAATAATCATAGTAAAAAAAATATTTGCTTTGGCCCTCTCTTTTAGAAGAGACAATAAGGTTTCCATCATTGGTTTGAACTAAACTATATTGATAATTAACCTCTGGTTTTAATTCGCTACCTGGCTTTTTTGTTTTGACTCTCCCTTTAGCCAAAACAACAATGGCTCTTATTTCTTCTCGCCTCTGAGAAATATCATTTGATTTTGTGACGGCTGAATCAAATCCTTTTACAAAAACAGAAGGTTCGCAAATAGCGGGAAAATTTAATCTTATTTCCCTAATAACTTGCGGTATAAACCAGGTTTTTAAAACGGCAACACGAGGATCTGCCAGAAGACTTTTAACTTCTAATGGTTCTTGTTCTGTCATAATTTGTGCTATAGTTAATTTGATTTATTTTACAATATAAAATACTTAAAACAAAGTAAGATTAAAATCATGGTTACAGAACTTTCATCGCTTGACCCAGACACGAAAAAATACAGAGAGCAATCCCTTTCTGTGGTTTACTCTGTTTTGCAAGAAAAATTTACAGAGTTAAGAAGAATTGAAAAAAAAAACAAAGAACAAATAATTTTGTTTCTAAAAAGCTCTTCAGATGACATTAACCGGGCAGTCGTGGGGGCAAGTGAACAGGTAGATATTTATTCGTCTCCCGACGTAGCGATTGTCCAAGCAGGTAATGAAATTCTCTGGAAAAAACCAAAAAATATAGTCAAACTTGAAGAAGAGATTCTTGATGCATTAGTTACTAAATGGCAAACTGGAGATATTGATCAAACCAGATTAAGCCAAGGTGTTTATTTTTTAGAAACCTTATTACATAAATATAAAAACGGAAATGGCAGAGTTGCTAGAAGTATGAAGACAATAATTGACTTAAGGGACAAAACCACAGAGCTTACAGAAGATGAAACAAGAACAGTCCTAGCTATTGAAAGAAAAGTCTTAATTCATAGAGGCGGAAATTTATTTGAATTTAGTATTAATCCTGATTTTGAAAGATTAGTTTTGGGTGTAGCATATTTTGGCATTCATAAAGGCTTGAGTTTAGAGCAAGTCACAGAAGAGTTAAAACTAAACGGCAAGGTTCCCGAAAAAGGATTAGAAGCTTTATCTTCAAAAATTGGGATACCAACAGACCAACTTAAAGACGAGTTTGTTAAATTTATGGTTGTAGATTCAAATTTGGATTGGTGTAACTTCTAAGCTAACTTCACTCCAAATAGTCCTGTAGTTTTTTCCTTCTTGAAGGGTGTTTCAGTTTTCTTAAGGCTTTAGCCTCAATTTGTCGAATCCTCTCACGGGTGACGCCAAACTTTTTACCTACTTCTTCTAAAGTCATTGGCCTGCCGCCCTCCAAGCCGAAACGGAAGGTTAAAACTTTAGCTTCCCGCGGTGAAAGTGTCTCTAAAACTTCTTTAATATTATCTTTCAAAAGCTGTTTTGAAGCGGTGTCATAAGGTGAAGGCGCTGTATCCGCAATAAAGTCACCTAAAAGCGAATCTTCCTCATCTCCCACTGGCGATTCCAAAGAAGTTGTCCCTTGGGCAACCTTTAAAACCTCACGCACTTTAGTGGCAGAAACGCCTAAAACTTTGCCAATTTCTTCTGGAGTCGGGTCACGGCCAAGCTCCTGCATTAATTTCCGCGAAGCCCGCATTAATTTATTGATGGTTTCTACCATATGGACAGGAACACGGATCGTCCTGGCCTGGTCAGCAATTGCCCGGGTAATTGCTTGTCTAATCCACCAAGTAGCATAAGTAGAAAACTTGTAACCACGGCGCCAATCATATTTTTCTACAGCCCTGATCAATCCCTGATTCCCCTCTTGGATTAAATCAAGCAAAGTTAAACCACGGCCAACATATCTTTTGGCAATAGAAACTACCAGTCTTAAGTTTGATTCCGTAAGTTTTTTCTTAGCCGATAAGTTACCTTTTTCAATCTTCTGAGCCAAGTCTACTTCTTCATCTGCTGTTAACAAAGGAATCCTGCCAATTTCCCGAAGATACATCCGTACCGGGTCAGAAACTGAAGGCGCCTCTAGAGCAGATAAAGCTTCAATTTCGCGAGCAAAGTCCTTGGCTAATTTTTCGCTTTCTTTAAGTTCTTCTTCACTGACATTTTCAAAAATATCAATTCCTTCATCAATTACCTTGGCATAAAACTCGTCCAACTCTTCTAAATAATTTTCCGCTGAAGGAAAAATTTCTAAAACTTCTTCTTGGGTAATAAAGCCCTCTTTTTTGCCTTTTTCTAAGAGCTTTTTTACTGCTTTGGGGTCAATGTAAGTTTTCTCCACTAAATTATTAGCTGTTTTATTCATAGAACGCATTTTACCTCTTTTATAGCTTAAATTAAAGCACCTTAAGTATCTTTGCTAAGGCTGTCTAACTTTTGGGTTAAGGAGCGGATTCTTTTCTGTAGCCTTAAATCTTCTTTTTTCTCCTCCTGGCGCAATTCCCGTCCCAATTTCTGTAATTCTTCCCGAACCATTACTTGCTCCAACTGGTTTTTGGTTTTACGAATCTCTTTTTCTACCCAATCACCATCTTCAATTTTGTTACCAAAATCGACTAAATAAAGTTTATCAAAAACTTCCCTCTGTTCTGCTGGTAAATCTTTAAAAAAGAACTGGCTGGAAAACTTTTTGTTCTTTCCAAGATAATCTTCTAAGGCCTTAATTAATTGCAAATGGATCGTTAAAGAGAAAAGGGGTTTTTCTTCGGCTAAAAGTAACCTCTCTACTTTTTTAGTTTGAAAAAGTAAAGAAAGATAATATTCTTCTATCATTTCCCGTCTTGGCTTAACTTGAACATCAGGTTGAGTGGATTTTACTGGTGTCGGGGTAATTTTTTGCTTACTTTTTTCAATTTGCAAAATAATTGATTCTTCATTAACCTCTAAACGCTGGGCTAATTTACCGATATAATAATCTTTAACAATCTCATCTTCAATTTTAGACAAGACAGGGATCATCTCCTGACCAATTCTCTTTTTTTCTTCCGGCGTCTGGCCCCGAAAACGTTTAAAAGCAGAATCTAAAAAGAAATCATAAACATTCGTGGCTTTTTTAATTTGTTCTTTAAAATATTCCGGCTCCTTTTGCGCCGCCTCATCCGGATCTTTATACTTTTCCAAAACCACGACTTTGATATTAAAGCCCAAACCGTCGGCAATCTCTATCCCCCGTCTTGCCGCCATATCTCCAGCCGCATCAGCATCTAAGGACAAAACCAAGTTATCGGCAAACCTTCTTAAAAGCCTGGCTTGAAGTTCAGTCAAAGCCGAGCCTTTAATAGCAACAATATTTTTTATTCCTACCTGAAAGCTGGAGATCGCATCTATTTCTCCCTCAACCACGACCACTGAATTTTCTTTTTTAATTTCTTCTTTAGTAATTTGCAAAGGATACAAAAGTTCACTTTTATGATAAATTAAAGTTTCCGGATTATTAACATATTTTGCCTCTTTGGCAGTTGGGTCCAAAACCCGTCCGGAAAAACCACAAACGTTACCACGGTGATCTAAAAGCGGAAACATCAGCCGGTCGCGAAACCGATCATAATAATGCGGTTGTGGGTTATGGGTTGTGAGTTGTGAGGTTGATGTTTTTATAATTAATCCTGCTTTTTCCAAATCTTCCAAGGCATAACCTTTTTTTCCATGCAAATATTTTTGCAGGCCATCCCACATCGGCGGTGAATAACCAATTTTAAAAGTTACAAGCGACTCACGGCTAATCCCCCGCTGTAAAATATAATTTAACGCCCGTTTGCCTACCTGGTGATTCAGAAGCAAATAATGAAAAAATTCTGCTGCCAAATGGTTAATTTGATAAAGTTTTTCCTTTTCTGATTCATTTTGTGTTGGCTGGTAGCCCTGTAAAGTAACACCTGCTTTTTTAGCTAAAAGCCTTAAGGCTTCACCAAATTCCAGGCGCTCGGTTTCCATAACAAAAGAAAAAATATCACCTGACTTTTGGCAGCCGAAACATTTCCAAATTTGCCGCTCAGGGTTAACCATAAAGGAAGGAGTTTTTTCAACATGGAAAGGACAACAAGCTTTAAAATTCCGGCCAGCTTTTTTTAAAGGCACAGTTTCAGAAATATACTGCACTAAATCAATTTTTGAGCGAATTTCTTCAATTTCATCCATAATCAAAAATGACTCTCACTAACAAGAGACTCTTGTTCTTGGAACCTTTCCCCGGATTAAGTCTCTCAGTTTATATTCAACATTGCCAATAATACACTCAGTTCCATTGGCAGTTGCTTTTTTAGCTGCTTCCAGTTTAGTTAGGAAGCCACCGGTGCCATATTTTCCAGCTCCCTGGCACAAGTCCTTGTACTTTTCCATCTCGCTCAATTTTATCTCAGCAATAACTCTCCCTTTATTAAGTAGACCATCAACTGAAGTTAATATCACAAACGTGGACGCTTTAAGATAAACCGCAATATCAGCCGCCATTTCATCATTATCTTTGGCCACTTCTTGCCAATCTACCTTGTCATTGTAATTAACTAACGGCACAATATCATTTTCAACGTCGTCTAGAAGACAATTTTTAATATTTTCTATCTCCTGGGGGTTACTAAAATTGTGATAAGTTAATAAAAATTGTGATGTCAGTGCATAGCCTTTAAACCCAAAGTCCCACAGTTGCATCAACTCTTTTTGACCAATACCAGCACACCGCTGCAAAACTATTCTTTCCTTTGGTTTTTCTTGGTAACCAAGCAAATTCATACCTAATCCAACTGCCCCAGAAACGATCAAGATTGGCTGCCAACTTTCTTCCTTTATTAATTCAGCAATCTCATATCCGATTTTTTTAACGATACCATAATTAATACTCCTGTCTTTGATAATACAGTTACTCCCAATCTTTATTACTTGTATCTTTCCTTTTGGTTGATTCATCTTGGCCTGATTATAACAGAAGAAGAAATTTTTATTGTTTCTCCAGGATTACGGCTACTTTGTCTTGATAAATTTCCTGCCAGCCAGCTTGTTTTAGCCGATCCACCAAGTTAGTAGAAGAAGCTTTGGGCCAAAGCACGGTGGTAATTTTTCTTTGCGCAAAAATTGTTTTCCAGTTTTCATTTTTGGTTAAAATTTTTTCGTATTCTGCCAAAGCGGAAAAGTCACCTTGTTTCCAACTTGGCATCCGGCCGTCAATAAAAACTTTTTTCTCCGGCAACCGCCAAATTAAATAACCCCCCCAATTATAGTCACTAAAAACTTTTCCTTCAGATAAATTTTGTTTTAAAAAAGCAACTGCTTTTTTAGGATAATAATTATCTTCCCGCAAGGCGCTATATTTAAAGGAAATAATTCCTGACCAAATTAAAAATAACACCAAACTGCCCATAAAAAAATACTGGCCTGCTTTTTGAAAACGAAGATTATTTTCCGGGGTTAGAAGTTCTTTTTGAAAAAAATTTATACCTTTAAAAATTAGAGGCATGGCCAAAACAACAAAAAAAGGAATTTGCCGAATACTTTTTAAAGCCAAAAATAAAATAATTAAACTAATACTTTTTTGAGCTAAGGAATATTTTTGCCAATAACGCCAAAAAATTGCCAAAAAAATTGCCAATATTGGCCAAAAGAAATAAGTTAAGCTAAGAAAACTGGGATACCATTCAGTAATTTTAAAACGAACCAGATTATCAGCATATTGTGACCAAATTTCCGGCCAAAGTCTTAAGCCATAAGGATTAATTAAAGTCATACCAAATGAACTTAAGATAATCAAAAAATCACTCCATATAACTTTTTTTTCCTGAAAAAAAATAAGAAGATAAAAGACGGCTAAAATTACGATTCCTAAGCCAAAAGTGCCATGACTATTCGCCCAAAACAAAAAAATTAAAGGCAGAAAGTATTTCCTCTTTGACCAAGTTTTTTCCGAGAGAAGTATGCTAATTAAAAAAGAAAAAAACAACCAACTTAAAATTTGGGGTCTTACTCCCATAAAATCAATAAAACCGCCTGCCGCAAGAAAAAGAAGTGCCCAAGAGTAATAGTCATCATTTTTAAAGGTTTTAAAAATTATGATTAATGTTGCCAGGGCCAAAAAAGAAAAAACTAAACTCAATAAAAAAAAGCCTCCTAAACTATAAAGTTTAAATATCAAAACATTAACCAGCCATTCATGGTCAATAAAAGGAAAATTCTGCATGGTATAAGAAAAAGGGTCAGTTTTGGGAATTCCTGAAGATAAAATTACCTCCCCCATCTTAACGTGCCAACCAAAATCAGGATCCAAAAAAAATAAACTTTTGATGAAAAAGACAAGAAAAATTAAAAGAGAAAGAAGGAAAAATTTATTTTTTTTCATTACATAAATATTCTATCACCCAATCTTTAGCAAACTTAGGTAAAATGTTTAAACTCGAAATAGCAGTTAAAGGCATCCAAAGTGGCTCATAAAAATTTTCTTGGCAGTTTCGAACCTTTTCTTCCCCAATTAATTCTGGTTCTCCATCAGAAAAACACTGACAAAGATAGTAAAAATCCAATTTATTATTCAAATAATCCTTGAACTCAAAAATTAATTTTGGATCTTCTACCTTTAAAGAAGTTTCTTCCTCAACCTCTCTGATAACCACCTCTTCCCCTTTTTCATTCTGCCTTCGGTGACCACCAGGAAAAACCCAATATTCACGCTGGTTTTTAATTCGATGAATTAAAAGCAGTTTATCATCTTTAATGACGATACCGGCGTGCCTCTCATTCTCAATTCTGTTTTCTTCATCATCATGAAAGTCTTTTTGATTCATTTATTTTTACCAATCAGTTTTATAACCCCCAACTCCTTTTTCATTAAATTCTTCTTTCTCATCCCACTCAACACTTTCACTTTTAATGAGCATTGCTTGAGCCAGTTTTTCTCCTTTTTTAATTTCTACGGCTTCATCTCTAATATTCATAAACTCAATTAAAACTTCATCTTTATCACCCTGATAAAAAGGATCTACAATACCAACGCTGTTAGCTAAAATTAAACCTTTTTTCATTGGGGTACTGCTTCTGACAAAAATTAAAAGAGCATAACCCTGAGGGATTTGAATGGCAATGTTTGTAGAAATTAGTTTAATTTCTCTTGGCAAAATTGAGGAATCTTCACGACAAAGCAAATCAAAACAAGCTGCCCCGTGATCATATTGCGGTAAAGGCAGAGTCTTATCAAATCTTTTGACAGGAATCTTCATATACTAGCGGCGAACCATTGACGCTGTTAGAACCTATTTTATCAATTCCTATCATGCTAATCCCGCATATGCAAATTAAACCTAACTCAACTCCCTGAGCCTAATAATGCAGGCCTGGTATGTCCGCCAATCGAAATAGGTCTCATAAACCTATCAAGTTGCCAAAAAAACAATCTTAAACGTTGGTCTTTAAGAATAGGTAAATTGCCAAGCTGTTCAGGATGATTTATATCACAATGGAGCATCAAGTACTCTGGTTTATCAACAGAAGATGTTAAAATATTGGGTTTCGCTTGGTTAACTGTTGTATTAAACCAAACGTCAGCACCTACAGGTCTCAAAGGACTATAAACAGGACCAGAATCCCATGAATGTACTCCCGTTCCTGGAATTTGTTCCACAACCCATCTTCCCAAAGCATCTTGCACATAAGTATCAATAGCTATAAAAGCGTTATATAAGACTCCTTCCCCATAAGCCCTGCCTTGGCCACCTAAATGGGCACGAGGTTTAATGTAGAGCCTCATATCTTTTGGGTTAAACGGAAGAATTGGAGTCCATACAACCCTATCAAGATTGACTCTAAATTGTCTTCCTCCACTTCCTGCAACCCTCAGTTCTTTTGAATAGTTATTGGGTTCTTGCGTACCCAAAGGAGGAGTAAGTAATCTGGAATCATCCGCTACCACCTCTGGAATATACAGTTTACCTTGTTCCGCCTTTTCCGAAATAACGTGTCTCAAACCAAAAAGTGCATCCCATAACTCAATTTCATCTTCCAACATTGGTGTAGCATCTGCATATCTATCGCCAACTGAACGACTAAAAAAGGTGTCTGCTTCTGCGATTCCTTTATGAAGAGTTGGTGCAAAACGCTGAAGAATTTGTCTAACTCTATCATCTGATACCAATGGCTCCTTGCGTGGGTCAGCAATTTCTCTACCTGTAACTATATCATCGGAAGTAACTACTATTTTTTTAACACCTTCGTCCTTTGTTTCACCCATAGTAAGCTATATTATATCAAAAACTAAAAGATAACTAAAGAACTGATATATTTCTCTTTTTTATTTCATCTCTAATCATTTTTATTTAATGCCGTTTCTTTTTCTTCTTTGGACAATACATTGATTTCTTGAGCATACTCAAATATTTGAATTTCTGTGGGTTTTTCAACAAGAAGTGGTAAAATCTATGCCTTGTAGTTTTTCAAGCCTCTCAATTGCCATTAGGGCAGTTCTCAGTGCCCCTACGGCTTCCAGAGTGTTCTTGGCAGTCTTTTTTAGTTCCCATGACTCTTTCACTTCTTCTGTTTTTCTAATTAATTCCTGCCTTTTAGCTTGTAATTCTTCTGTATTCGAATAGTTTGACCATCGCTGTTTAATAATAGCAATATAACTTCGGGCAGTATTGAAAGAAACATTTAACGATTCTGATATATCAGTTGGGTTATCTATCCCCTGAAGCATTAGATTCTCACACCTATTTAAAAGTTTACCCCTTTTGGTGTTTGAAATTAATCTGTCTACCATAATATTTCACTAAATATTTGACTATATTTTATACCACCCCTACTCTACAGCTGTTAGACTATTTATAGAGTTTTTAGCCTTGAGATGGTATTGAAAAATAGACCCAAATATAAAAACCTTCAAAGAACATTGTATCAAAAATAATTTCTAAAGCTAACCACCCCCATATCAATAATTGTTGTGGAATTTGACAAAGTTTTTTAGTATAATAAGAACAGTTCAATAATAATTTGAAGTAAATCAGATAGTAGTTCCTCTTTAAACCAAAAGAGATAAACACTTCCTGCGATATACTTCTTCTAATCAGAAATCAAACTAGTGTTGAGATAAACTTTAGGTTTAGTTTCCAAAAACACTAAAGCTCCCGATTACTAACGAGGGTGCTTTCAAAGCAAATCGTTGAAAAGCTAGCTGTGCTGGCCAAGTAAACGATTTTTTGTTTATTAGCCCGCACACAAGCGGGCTTTTTTAGTGTTCATGAGGCTAAACCTATGATAAATGATAATGAATTTCTAAAGACCAGCGATTTTTATCTTGCTTCTTATCTTTTGGCTAAGAACATTCCCCTTGTGAAACTTAATAAAGAAAACCCTCAAGGGGCAGTTTTTGTATTCTCCAAGAACAAAGAGTGCCTTGCTTTGTGTGATGAATTTTCCCAGATGAAAGCCAGTATTGAACCTATTGCTTACCCATCAGCTCAAAAACGATTGAAACACTTACTCTTTTTGTATTTAAAAACATGAATTATGCAATTAAGTAACAAGGCCATTATCGATTTTAAAAAGGTTTATCGTAATCGCCATCATGTAGCAAAACGGCTAAACCTCAAAGATTCTGAATACCGTCTTTGGGATTTGTACCTTGCTGTTTACGACTGGGATAAAAAACATGAAGAAACATATCAAACTGTTGAAACAGCAGATAAGGTTCTTGCTAATGTTTTAAATTGGTCGCCATCTAAGGTGTGTCGAGTAAGAAACAGGCTCATTAAAAAGGAAGCAATAAGAGAAAAAGCTAGAAGTTTTTATGAAGTAGTGTTACTACCAAGCTCAAAAAATAATGTTGCTAAATTGCAAGATGACAATGCAAATTTGCAAGACCAAATTGCAGAATTGCAAGAAAATACTGCAAAATTGCAGTCAAATCAAGATAAAACAGACCAAACTACTATAGTTTCTTATAAGGGTAAGTATTGTATTAGTACAGAAGAAGAGTATAGGAGTGTTAAAGATAAGGTGGATTTACTTAGTCAAAAAATTGGTAATAATTGGTTTGATGACCAACCTGAAGTCAAACAAATGATTTTTGAGCATGAAGCATTAGCTAATGCCATGCTTAGTTATGAAATTGACCATGACTTGTTACCGATATGAAAGTAGTTGAATTTAATTCAGTATTTTGTAATAATTTAAATGTACTCACTTTAGTCTTTTGGGATTTTTAATGCCCCATTGGACATATCCCAAAAGGACGTGAGTACAACCAGTGGGGGCATTTAAGATATGTATAACAACGACATAAATCCAGGTGAAATTATCTGGGCTGAATATAACCGCAAATCTTCAGACGAAGGAAGCGGTAAGCAGTTAATTTCTATAGAAAGGCAAAAAGAAGAATTATCAGAGCGATTCCCTACTAGTATTTATCGACGAGCTTACCATCTTTGGGAAAGTAAAAGTGCTTTTATTAAAAATAATAGGCCTAAGTTTAGCTATTTAATCGAGTTAATCGAGAAGGGCAAAGTTACTGGAATTATTTGTTGGCATCCAGACAGGCTATCAAGAAATCCTTATGAAGCTGGAATAATTGTTGATTTACTAACTCAAGGTAAACTTAAAGATTTTAAATTTGGCTCATATACCTTCGATAATACCCCAGAAGGAATTATGCTACTTCAGTTTGCTTTAAGTCAGTCTCAATATATTTCAGCTAAACTCTCAAGAGATGTAAAAAGTGGTAACAAAAAACACTTAGAGCGGGGCCAATGGCTTGGGCCAGCGAAACCAGGCTATCTAAATATGATAAATCCCAACACAAAAGAAAAATATATTGGCGATGACCCACAAAGGTATAGCTTAATCAAAAATATGTTTGGATTAATTTTGAATAAGCACTATACACCAATGAAAGCACTACACACATTAAATGAAAAGTGGGGTTATAGGAGCAGAAGAACTAAAAAACAGGGTGGTTTACCAATGTCTAAGGCTACTTTTTATCGTATTCTTGCAGATTCATTCT
>JAMCYY010000043.1 GCA_023473205.1 Patescibacteria group bacterium | reverse complement strand
CATTAATTCCTTGATAAATAGTTTTTGGCCCAGGGACAAAACCATAAAAAAGATACTTGCCAAGCGATTTTTTTTCAATTTTTTTCTTGAACCCCGGAATCTGCAAAAGGCTTTTTATTTCTGAAGCAAAATAAAGTTTTTTATCAAAGAGAGTCCAAAAAAGAGGTTTTTCTCCCAAAGGATCACGGACAAGGATCAAATTCTGACGCTTTTCATCATATAGGGCAAAAGCAAACATGCCCTCTAGTTTTTTTAGCCCGGCCTCACCTTCTTCTTCGAATAAATGGAGCAAGCATTCTCCGTCAGTTTGGGTATAAAAACAATGGCCTTTTTTCAACAGCCTTTCTTTTAATGCTTTAAAATTATAAATTTCGCCGTTAAAAACTAACCAAAGTTTTTTTTCTTCATTATGTAGTGGCTGACGGCCAGTTTTAAGGTCAATGATGGCAAGTCTTCTGGAGGCTAAACCAACTTTGCCATTGAAAAAATTTCCAGTCTCATCCGGCCCGCGGTGTTGAAGAGACAAATTCATTTTTTCCAAAACTTCAAAATTAATTGCTTCTTGGCTAAAGATACCGCAAATTCCACACATATCTCTCTTTTCTCCTTTTATTTAACCCTTTCGATGACCACTCCTTCTTCAAATTTTTTATCAATCCGCTTTATAAATTGAATTAAACTATAAATGGCTACTCCAGTAAAAAGAAAAAGGAAGGGCTCAAGGGGAAGACGGTAACGAAGGACAGTCCATTCTTCTATCGCCATGGTTAAAACAACCATATAAACTACCAGTAAAATAAAGACAACTGCCTTTTTATTTTTCTTCAATAAGGCCAAAATTATCCCCAACCCTCCCCCAAAAGAAAAATATAATATTTTTGGAGTTAATTGCCAAATCATCTTTTGTTGAAAGATCGCCCATCCATTGCCAGCAATTAATTTTTTGTAGTAGTCTTCCCTGAATTTAAGATCAATATCAGGATCACCTGCTAAATATTCCCTTGAATTTTGACTAAGAAAATAGCCGGTTTGATTAACTGTTTCTTTTAAATAACGTCCTTTGTTCTTCATAATTGCTTCAAAAGCAATTTCTTCCAAAGCCTTATTTGCTTCAATTGCGTTATATCCCAGATATTTTTGCAGCCGCGCCCAACCGCCTACGGCTGCTTGGCCGCACTCACCTTGATCAATTACCTCATCAGTGCAGCCATTAACTTCTTTCATTGCCCGGCGGTAAACTTTTTTTTCTTCAATTCGAACCCTGCTTTGCATCTCCATATAATTTTGTGTCCTGACCATCAACTGCACTCCAGTAAAGGGAACAAAACCAAAATAATGATGACGGATGATGTTTTGCAAAAACCAGGGAGTAATTAAAATTAAAGCAGGAATTAAAATATAAGAGCAACTTTTTAAAGTAGTTTTAACATTTTGATTAAATAAATAAATTATGAAAGGAAAAACAAGAAAAAATGCCTGCAAAAGCGGTCTGGTTAATAAATTAAGGCCATATAAAATTCCAAAAAACAAAAAAAACTTTTTTTTGTTTTCCAAAAGCGCTTTTAAAAAAATATAAAAGGCAAAAACAGTTAAGAAAGTAAAGAAAAAATCGCTCATTGCATTATGCTCATAATAAACTTGGAAAGCATTAAAGCCAGTGACAATTCCCGCGAAAAAGCCAACCCATTTATTAAAAACTTTTTGGCCAATTTTAAAAATTAAAACTGCCATGATTACTCCCAATAAATGCTGCACTAATGAAAGCCCCCAGGCAAAGCTGGTTTTGCCGAAGAAAACTTTAGTCAGGAAAATAAACAACGGATAAACCGGCGTCCGGTAAATATAGTCATCAAAAAAAACTTTTGGCAAGCCATTCCAGACGGCATCGGCCATCTCGACATAACCAGAAGCATCAGCGATATTAATAATAAAAGGGACATTTAAATAAAGAAGTCTGGCCAAAATAGAAAAAATAATGATAATAATCATCATTTTTTCTTCTGAAAAAAAACTTAAAAAATTTTTAATTTTCATGAACATTGCCTTTTTTAAAAAGACTGAGGGTTAATCCCAAATAAAAAGATAAAATTGCAGAAAAGAAAAACAGGGCAATAAACAATAAGACTAAGGATGATTTTGTAAAAAAATATCCTATTAAAAAGATTAACATAACTGCTAAAAAAATCAAAGTAATCAAGAAAAAAAGTTTAAAAGGATTATAGTAAACAATTGTTTCGGCCAAAATCTGTCCGGCACGCAAGGCATCACGGATAAATTTAACTTTTGATTTTCCCTTCCGCGGAAGATATAGAATAGGAACAAACTCAACAAGCTTCCCTTCTAAAAGAAAAATTATTGTTGTGGAGGTTGAAAAAGAAAAACCACGGCAGGTACGGTAATTTAAAAATGGTAAAATTGCACTCTTGCGGTAAACTCTTAATCCTGAATTGGGATCAGGGATAGCCACTCCTGTTACAAATTCGGCAATTAACTTAAAAATATAACGGACCGGTTGTTTAAGCCAAAGGTAACGATAGAACTTACCTGTCCGCGCCCCAATGATTAAATCAAAACCCTTGTCCATCAGCTTAAGCATTTCGGGAATTTTTTCTACCGGATAGGAGCCATCTGCATCAGTGATCGCAACATAACGATATTTCGCTACTTTCATTCCGGTTTGCAGGGCAGCGCCATAGCCGGAATTTTTTGGATGGATAATTACTTTAGCTTTTTTTTGTCTGGCAATTTTTGCGCTCTTATCACTTGAGCCATCGTCAACGACAATGATCTCATACCTGATTTTTGTCCCTTTTAATGTTTCTTTAAGGTTATCCAAAACCAAGCCAATTCCTTTTTCTTCGTTAAAAGCGGGAATAACAATTGAAACTTCCATTTTTTATAGGTTTAGTATAGCAATAATCTTTCAAAACTCAATCGCTATCTTTGTTTAAGATAACAGCAGCCCATACAAGGAGAAAAAAGGCTTTCTCTTTTAAGCCTTTTTCTAAAATCAACCATTTCCTTTCCATTCCATATTTGGTTAAAACTCTTTTTCTTAAGGTCACCAACTTTTAAAGATAAGCAAGGGTAAACAAAACCGCCAGCACTCACTTGAATTCCTGACCAGGGCTGCTGACAAGGACGAAAAAATTGTTTAAATAAAGCCGGGGAATAATAATTCTTATTAAAATTCCTGATTTTACTTATTTCCGGGTAAAATCTAATTTTAGTACCAGAATTTGTTTTCATTTTCATAATTCTATCTACATTCTTTTTAAACTTTTCAAAACCGATTTTTTTAAAAATAGAAAAATCAAAACAAGATAATTCAAAAAAATTTTCTTTTAAACAAGGATTAAATTGGTCTTGGGAAACTTTTGGCAAGGAAAGAGTAAAAAAGTCTGCTTTTAATTCGCTGACGACTTCCGCTAAATCCGGCAAATTATCCAAATTTTCCGCGGTCACTACGGTTTTAATATCCAATAAAGGAAACTTCTTGCCCTGCTCTTTCTTTTTTTGCTGCAAAGTAAAAAGGTTTTTAATCACTTTTTCATAAGTTCCTTTTACCCCTCTCATTTCATCGTGAACTTTTTGGGTGCCATCTAAAGACACTCCTATTAGAAGAAGATGGCAGTCAATTAAAAACTGATTCATTTCCTCAGTAAGCAAAACGCCATTAGTGACTAAATTACAGGGATGACGGCAAGCTTCCACGGCAATTTCTTTAAATTGAGGATACAAAAGAGGCTCTCCGCCAATCAAAGTCAAAAGAGAAAATTTAGGTAATTGCCTAATAAAAGAAAGCCAAAAGGTTGACGCCATTTCCGCCCGGCAACTTTTTTTATTTTGATAGCACATCGCACAATGTAAATTACAGCGGTAAGTTAACTCCAGTTGGACTCGAAGCGGCGGCCAAGCTTTGCCTTTTCCCAAAAGATACGGAATAAATGAATGAAATGAAAGTAGTTTTTGGTAAAAATTGGAATAATTCATTTTTTAGATAATCCAACCATAAAAAATTGCCCTGGCTCCCCGGAAGTAACGCTTTAAATCAGTAAAATTTTCAATTGTCATTAAGTTTCTTAAAATAATTTTTGGTGAAAAATAATAAGACAAATAAGCTTCTTTAAGCAATTTTTTCATTTTTTCTTTGCCTAATAAAGGATTAATATAAACAGGATTAGCAAAAGTTGTTGAATCATAATCACTCCAAGAAGCCTTTTCATTAAAGCCGCCAAATTTTTGACACAAAGTAACCAATTCTGTCCCTGGATAAGGAACAGGTAAAAAGAAAAGTACCAGCTCTGTCCCAATCTCTTTAGCAAACTTGATCGTTGTCCTGACTTTTTTTTCATCTTCTCCCGGAAGACCCAAAATCCAGGTAGAAAAAGTCGTAATTTTATTTTTGCGGGTCGCCTCAATTGTTTTTTTAATTTGGGATAGAGTAATTTTTTTGTTTAAAAGGTCCAGCGAAGACTGGTTACCTGATTCTAAGCCAAAATTAATCATCCAAAGTCCAGCTTTTTTCATTGAAGGCAAAAGTCCTTCATCCAGGCAATCAACCCGGGTATTGATATCCCACTTAAACTTTAGTCCTCTTTTGCTTATTTCCTGACACAAATCAACAACATATTCCCGGTTAACCGTAAAAGTGCTATCTTGGAAATGAATCCCTTTGGCCCCGTATTGCTTAATCAGAAATTCAATTTCATTAAGAAGATAAGCAACAGACTTAAAACGCAATTTCCTTCCCTGGACCAGTCCGGCACTGCAAAAAGCGCAGGTATAAGGACAGCCTCTTTGGGCAATTACCGGAAAACTGGGTAAAATTTTATATTGGGTCGGATGAGGAATATACTTTTCCATGTCTAAAAGGTGATAGGCCGGAAACGGTAAAGTATCGAGATTCTTAATAAGGTCTCTTTTTTCATTAAGAACAATCTTTCCGGTTGATGTTTTGTAAACCAAACCAGAAATTTCTTTTAAACTCGGTTTACCGGTTTCTAAATAGTTTAGCAGTTCCGCGGTGGTTTCTTCACCCTCGCCCATAACTAAAAAATCAATTAAAGGGCACTCTTTCATTGTTTGTTGGGGAAGGACACTGGCATGAACGCCACCAACAACTATTTTTGCCTTCGGTAATATTTTTTTACAAAAAAGAACTGTTTCATAAGTATTTAAAATTGTATTAGTAAAAGCAGGAAGGCCGATTAAATTAAATTTTTCTTTTTGTAAAATTTTCCGAATCTCATTTTGGGAAAGTCCTTGGGCTAACGCATCGATAATTTTTACTTCATGCCCTTGCTTTTCATTGCAGTCCATGATACTTAAAATTCCCAAAGGCGGAATAAATCCTCCTTCTTTTGCATATTTACCCCATAACTTTTCTTTCGCCACTAATGGTTGTAAAAAAAGAATTTTCATTCAAGATATAACTTATGCCATAAGACGAAATTTAATAAAAGCCAAAGTTTTAAGCTATGGTCTTTTTTCCCTTGCCAATATTCATTTATTAATTTTTCAACAAACATTGGATTAAAAATTGCCAGTTTTTGTAAATTTTCAAAAGAAAGGTATTTTTCTAAAAATCCCTTCAGCTCATCTCTAAGCCAATATGGAACAGGGGCGTTAAAGCCTTCCTTACGGCGGTTAATAATCTTTGGTGGAATTATCCCCGTCATCGCCTGTTTAAGGAGATATTTGTTTTTAAAACCATTCAATTTAAGGTCTGCGGGAACTTTAGCCAAAAGTTCCACTAACCGGTAATCAAGAAACGGAGTCCTTACTTCTAAGGAATTACCCATACTTGTCCGGTCAACTTTAACTAAAATATCATCTACTAACCAAGTTTTAATATCGACATAACTTGCCCGGTCAAGAAACTCACCCTCTTGATAACGGGAAAAATATGGCTCAAAATACTTAAAAGTATCATGGACTGCAATCTGTTTATAAATATCAGGTAAAAACAATTCTTTTTTTTCTTCTTCGGAAAAGTATTCCCTCCAGGAAAAATGGGCTCTTTCGCAAGAAAATTTAGAAGCTTTAACAAATTGTTTAAGTTTATAATCAAAGCTAACCTTTTCAAAAGAAGTCGGAATTTGATTGACCAAAGAGGTAATTAAATTTTGACAAGGAAGCTGCCGGTAAAAATTAAAAATCTTATCAGCAGTAAAGGTCTCATAGCCCGCCAGTGACTCGTCGCTGCCATCCCCGGACAAGGCAACTTTCACTTGTTTTCTGGCCATCTGGCTTAAAAACCACATTGGAATAGCTGAATTATCGCCAAAAGGTTCATCATTGGTCCAAATTATTTGGTCTAGTACCTTTTGGATATTTGGTTTGACAATAAGATCTTGATGGTCAGTTTTTAAAAAATTAGCTGCCTGCCGGGCATATGGAAGTTCACTATAACTTTTTTCGGCAAAACCAATGCTAAAAGTTTTTGGTTTTACTTTTTGTTTAACCATACCCGCCACCACTGAAGTAGAATCAATACCCCCTGATAAAAAAGCCCCAACCGGCACATCCGCGATTAATCTTTTTTTTATAGAGTCATCAAAAAGGTTTTTAAATTTTTCAATCCAATCTGCCTCTTTATGTTTTTCCTTAACTGTCGGGTCAAAATTCCAATAGTCTTTAATTTTTAACCTGCCTTTTTCAATAATTAAGATAGACGCTGAAGGTAATTTAAAAATTCCCTGAATAACAGAAAAAGGTGCCAAAAAGTAACCTAAAGAAAGGTAAATATTTAAGGCTTCCAAATTAACTTCTCTTTTTACTTCTCTATTGGTCAAAATTGCTTTTATTTCCGAAGCAAAAAGAAAACTTGTTGCCGTATTAGCATAAAAAAGAGGTTTCTCTCCTAACCTGTCCCTGGCCAAAAACAACCTTTGATTGAGACTGTCCCAAATTGCAAAAGCAAACATACCATTAAGCAATTTAACACACTTTTCCCCATATTCTTCATAGGCATGAATAATTACTTCCGTATCGCTTTGGGTTTTAAAAAAATGGCCCTTTTTCAGTAGTTTTTCTTTAATTTCCAAGTAGTTGTAAATTTCCCCATTAAAGACAATCCAAACCGTCCCATCTTCGTTTGTAATCGGCTGCTGGCCATTTTTAAGATCAATTATAGAAAGGCGGTTATTTGCCAGCCCAATATTATTTTTAATAAATATTCCTTGCTCATCCGGGCCACGATGTTGAAGAGTCTCACTCATGGCCAACAAATCTTTCTTTTTTACTTTTAAATTACCAAAATTGTAAATTCCGCAAATTCCGCACATAAACTTTACTGCTTATTACTATATTTATCATAAATTGTCAGCCAAACATTACTGGCAAAAAAAACTCCTATTGGTTTTAAATTCGGATAAACCTCTTTAAGGACCGCAAGCCGCGTCTTATTTGTTATTCCCCAACGCTCATCCCAAAAATCATCGGCATTAATAATGAAATAACGTATATCTTTTCTTTCTAAAGCTTCTCGGTAAGGAATCGGGTTAGGACCGCCGTCATGATTAAAATAAAAATCATGTTTGGACAAATAAGCCCAAGCTCTAAATGCCTGCTCATGGGCAATAATAGTTTCATTTTCAGGGATTAAAGCAGAATATTTCTTGTTTTCTCTGTAAGAATACCTGATATTGTCGGGAAGATAAAGTCTAAACACACTAAAAAAGTTTGTTATTCCTGAAACTAAGACCAAAAAAGTCAGGCAAACCCTTAAAGCTAATTTAAATTTTTGATTTTGGATAAAAACTAAGCCACCAAGGCTAATGACCATAACCGTTATTAAAAACAAGAAATAAATAAACAAACCAGGCGAATAATTAAAAGATAAGGGGTATTCTTTAGGAGTAAATAAGGGGAAAATTGATCTTTGAAAAAAGATAAAATAAATTGGAAGGATCAAAGTACCGAAAAAAGTAACTATAGATAAATCAAACCATAAATCTTTTGGCGGTTTTGTTTTTTTGGGTAACCAATCATTTTTTCCCAAAAAGTAAAGTGCCCTGAAAATAATATAAAAAGAAGCAAAAAATAGAGGCAAGATTCTTTTCCAGGAAAAAGCGTCAGCCGGAACCTGAAGTCTGGTAATAATATTTAAGAAGGAAAAAATTAAAAAAAAGATGTCTACTTTATTCAAAATTCGACGTTGAATAAGTAATATAGGAAGGCAAGTCGAAAAAGCAAGAAAAATAAAAGGGTCGAAGCCAAGAAATATGGAAATAAAGGTTTTGGCAGTTGCCATAACCCCGGCAAAAGACAAAGGCCGCTTAACAAGAACATCTAGATAAATCTGATAAGAAGAAATAAATTTAAATGCATCGAAAAACATAAAAAGAATAATGCCGATAACCAATACTGATAAAGACGCTAAAAGAAAGATTTTAACTTTCCTGGCCAAAGAGATTGTTTTCAATGGCCAAAATAATAAAAAAATGATTGCCGCCAGGTAAAATGGATAACTGTCAATTTTTACGAGAAAATTTAAAGCAGCAAAAAAAACAAAGGCGAAAATGTCTTTACTTTTTAAATCATCTTTAATTATAAAGTAAACCGAAAGAGGCATCAGAAAAAAATACAAATTTTCCGTTAGAGCTGAACGTTGCCAGAGAGTGACAGCAAGATTAAAAGCATAAAAAACAATTGCCACTATTGCCCAAAAAGGATTGGTTTGTTTTAAAAAGATCAGATAGAAAAAAACTGTACCTAAAAAACCTCCAATGACCATAGGCAAACGAAATTGACTTAAGCCAACCCCAAAAAACAGGAAAGATAAATACGAAAAAAAATTTTGTAAAGGCAGATAAACCATTGATTGTAACCAGTTAAAGTAAGCAGACGAGCGTTCGAGGAAAATCATATTCCTAGCACTGTAACCGCCAAATTTTTCCTCAACTTCTAAGGTAGGGCTTAATAAATCTGCCCCCAGAAAGGCAAAACGCGAAAGGAAGATTAACAGGAATACTGCTCCTGTTAATAACCAATATTTTTTAATGATTTTCCTGAGAAATTTTTTTTTCATAGACAATACCTGGCTGATCAATCTTTTTTCCATTTAAATCAAGTTCATAATCCGGAAAGAAAATTAAACCATATTCGTCTTTATCAGGCAAAGGATCGGCGAGATATTGAAAAGCATCAAAATTAATACTTAAATCATCAGTAAGGGAAGAAGGTTTTACATAGACAGCCTCACAACCTGGATTTTTATTTTTCAAAGGCAGGACTTCCGTTGTCTTAATAGGAAAACCAGGATAAGAATAAGCCTCCCAAGTCTTTTGATCATAAGAAACCAAAATATTAAACCTTGATTTAGAGATGGCTTTAAAACTTAAAATTCCGTCCTTAAAGCCTTTGGGCAAAACTATTTTAATAATCATTTCTGGAGAATTTTCTTTAATTAAAAAATTACTTTCTTTTAAAAGAGTGCCTTGGGGAAAAACTGATAATCTTTGTAAAAGTCCTAAACCAGTATCTCTGACATACCCTTTGTCAAAAATATTAACTGAAGCATATTCATAAATTTTTTGCAGCGACCCTTGGTTATAAGAATAATGTTCCCTTGTTTCCCTTGTTTTCCAGAAAGCAAGTAGGGAGAAAAAATCTCGATTTAGCAAAGCATAGCCTAAAAGTAAAAAAAAGGTTAGGCCTACAATAATGCGCATTTCAGATACTCTAATCACTTCTCTCTACTTTATTTAACAACATAACTTAGTATAATATTATTTATAGTTAAAGCATAATCACAATATGGAAACACAGATTAATTTAAACAAATCCCAAAAAAAAATCCTTAAAAAAAACCTGAAAAAGTTAAATTTTGCGGAAATTGCAAAAAGGATTCAAATTGATGAAGAAACTCTACGTCAGTACCTTAAAGAAAATTTGCCGGAAGAAAAGTATTCAAAATTAGTAGAAAAAAAAGAAGACAAAAAAGATAATTCCACGAGGCAAACTATTTTCCCATCAAATTTGTCCTCTTGGCTTAAGAAAAACTGGCTTAGTTTTCTTTTCCTTACCGTACTTATTGCCATTGCCTACATTAATTCACTCAAAAATGAATTCCTTTCTGATGATATTGCCGGAATTGTCCAGGACAGAAATATGGGCAATCTTTTATATTATTTAAGGAACAATACTATCAATTTTTTCCGTTATTTCTTTTATTGCCTCGTCTATAAAATTTTTGGGTTAAACCAGGTTTTTTTCCGGCTGCTTAATCTTGGCTTTCACCTTGGTTCAGTTTTTCTCGTTTTCACCTTACTTTCTTTTCTTGTCAGTCCATTGGTTGCTCTCTTTGCTGCGGGAATTTTTGCGGTTCACCCCTTACAAATCGAGGCGCTGGTCTGGATTACCGGCGGAATTCACGCCCAATATGCTTTTTTTGACTTATTTTCGTTTTTCTTTTATCTTTTAGCCAGCTCTCGAAATTGGCAAAAAAAATATTATTACGCTTCACTTTTTTGTTTTATAGTTGCCTTATTAACAACAGAAAAGTCCGCCATCCTGCCACTAATTATCCTTGCCTTTGAACTTACTTATGGAAAGATAAAAACAAATTGGCAAAAAATAATACCTTTCTTCATTTTAAGCGGTTTATGCGCTTTTATGGTTCTTTTTGGCGGAAATTTTGGTAACCGCATTAGCCTTTTAAAAACCCAATATTATCAAGAAGAAGGCCTTTATAATCCTTTAACCCAAATTCCGACAGCAATTTCTTCATATTTGAGCTTAGCTTTTTGGCCTAATGGCTTAACCCTTTATCACTCGGAAATGTCTTTTTCAACCCCGAAATACATTTTTATGGTGACAGTTACCTTGCTTTACTTTGCCGCAGTTTTCTATACTTTTTGGAAAAAAAATCTTAGATATCTTTCTTTCTGGCTAAGTATTTTTTTCCTTTGCTTACTGCCTATGTTGACGCCTTTTAAAGTTGCCTGGATTGTGGCGGAACGCTACACCTACTTAGGAATTATAGGAATTTATGTTATTGCGGCTATCCTCTTGGATAAACTGGGAGAAAAATTTCGAAAACAAAAACTTTCTTATATAATCTTTGGTCTTTTGCTCGCTCTTTTAATATCCCGCACCATTAGCCGTAATCTTGACTGGAGAAACCAGGATTATCTTTGGCTGTCTGCCGCCAAAACTTCCCCTTCAAGCCCGCAAAACCATAATAATCTAGGCGATCTTTATTCAAGAAGAGGTGATTTTTCTAAAGCAGTGACAGAATTTCAAGCGGCCATCAATTTATTACCGAATTATGCCGACGCTTTCCACAATTTAGCTAATACTTACTTACAAATGAACCAAATTGACCTCGCCATTGAAAATTATCAAAATGCCTTAAAATATAACCCGACTCTTTGGCAGTCACACCAAAATTTAACGGCTATTTATGTTCAACAAAAAAAATTTGATCTTGCTGAATATCACGTTAAAAAAGCCCTTGAGATTTATCCCAACAATCCTGTTTTCCATAATGTTCTGGCTTTTATTTACCAACAAACAAATAAAATTACTGAAGCAAAAAAAGAAATCCAAATTACTTTACAAATTGACCCTGAAAACCAGGATGCCATTAAACTTCGTCAAAGCTTACCTTAACCGCCCAAATAAACACCTCTTTTTTTATCAATTTTATGAGGGGAAGTTTTAAGTTTCTTTTGCAAAAACCCCCAAGGGAAAAGAAAGCCGTAAGTTAAATGAGTGGTAATAATTGCGGTCATCGTTAAAAAGGCCAAATAAAGATTTTTTTCTGTTATGAAAACTTCGAAAAATACTTGCAGCAAAAGTAAAAAGTAAAAAATGAAAAGCAAAAAATAAAGAATTCGAACAAAAGGAAAAAGTAAACACAAAGGAATACCAATAATAATGGCATAAGTAAAAGCAGAAGGGATCAAATAACCTAATCTAAAAGAAGTTTCCGGGAAAATTCTGGCAAAATGACCGCGGCGCAAAGCATAGCGGCTGATTTGCTTAAGATGTGGTAGAAAAACCGCTCGGCGGTGGTGATAGACCAAAATTTGCGGATCATAAATAATTCTTTTCCCCAACTTAATTAAATCTAAACAAAGCTTAGTATCTTCACCCGGCCAATGGTTAATATCAAATCCGCCGACTTTTTCAAAATCATTCTTTTTTATTAATAAATTAACTGAAGGAAAATCTTTAACTTCTCTGCGGGGCATAATCCGGTTACGGTAAATCCCGGCTCCTCCACTCCCCAGCCATGTTGCCCAGACCCAACCAGAGGCTTTCTGATAAAGGTTATCTTTTGGGGGAGTCAATGTTGGACCGCAGACCCCGGCCAAGTCCTTACTTCTTTCCTCACTTAAAATGTTTAAGGCGTTCTCAAACCATTCTTGGCTGGGATAAGAATCATCATCCAAAAAAGCCAATACTTTACCTTGGGCAATACCCGCCCCTAAATTTCTCTTATAAGCAGGTGTTGGTTCACCGCTGGCAATGATTTTTGTTCCGGCTAATGATTCCGGCTGATCTGTAACAATAATAATTTCAAAATCTTTTTCTGATTGTTTTTTTAAAAAGGCAACTGTCTCACGGACATAAGGGGTAATCGTTCTAACCGGAATAATAACAGAGACTTTAACTTTTTTCATGCCACATTAATTCTCATATCTAAATCCTGGTCATAAATCCAACTTCTTTTGTTTTTATTGTCGTAATAATGAAGTAAGTTAAGGCGATAGTAAATGGCAATGGTATCAAGAAACATATGAATTACTTCATTTGAATTAATTGATGAATTCTTCAGCCGCCTGGCATCCATCTCAACTGGCCCGTCATGGATCTTTTTATAACCTAACTTATGAGCAACCGCCAGCATCTCAATATCAAAGGCATAACGTTTAACCAGCATTCTTGGCAGAACTTTTTCCAAAACTTCACGGCGAAAAATTTTAACTCCCCTTTGACTGTCAGTAATTTTTAAACCAAAAAGAATTCTTGTAAGTAAATGATAACCAATACTATAAATCATTCTTTTAAAAGGGTAGTCTTTGACCTTTGAAGCTGAATGGCGGATGGAACCGACAATAACATCTGACCCATACCAAATCATATGTTCCATTAGCATCCGCAGACAAACCGGATTAATATCCATACCAGCATCAATAAAAGCAATCCTTTCTCCGCCTGCCCTGGCCATACCATAACGTACGGCATAACCTTTACCATGGTTTTTTTCATAACCAACAATTTTAACCTTATGAGAGGCAAGTTTTTTGGCTTTTTCAAAAGTCTTATCCACCTTACCATCCACAACACAAATAACTTCGTAATCATAACTCATCTCTTTAAGGACAGCCTCAATGTTTTGCAGGTCTTTAACAATGGTTTTTTCCTGA